>NZ_JBHMQU010000005.1:0-8421 GCF_042435015.1 Paracoccus panacisoli
CTGTGCCGCGGGCGCGGCGACCGGGCCTGCCGGTGCCATGCCGCGGGGCGCCGCCGCGCGGCGCGCCCCTCGCGCAAGCCGCTGCGCGTCGTGCCGCCTGTGCTGCTCTTGGACCTCTCCCATCCGCCGCCCTGTCCGCAGGCGCCGCCCGTCCCCTCTGGACCCGCCCCCGCGACCGGACCAGAGAGGATGACATGCACGAACCCCGCACGACCCACACCAGAGAGATCGAGTTTCCCGTCGAGGGCCTGAGCTGCGCCGCCTGCGTCGGCCGGGCCGAGCGCGCCCTCACCGCCGTGTCGGGCGTGGCGGGGGCGAGCGTGAACCTCGCCACCCGCCGTGCCCGGGTGCGGCTCGATGACCCGGCCGCGGTGACGCCGGCGCTCGCCGCGCTCGAGCGGGCGGGCTATCCGGCGGCGCTGAGCACCACCCGGCTGAGCGTCGAGGGGATGACCTGCGCGAGCTGCACCGGCCGGGTCGAGCGGGCGCTGACCACGCTGCCCGGCGTGACCGGAGCGGCGGCGAACCTCGCCACCCGCTCGGTCAGCGTCACCCACGCCCCCGGCGTCTCGCCCGAGGCGCTCGCCGGGGCGGTGACGCGGGCGGGCTATCCGGCGACGGCGCCCTCGGACGGCGCGCCGGCCCCGGCGGTCCCCGACGAGGCCGCCGCGCTGCGCCGCCGGTTGATCCTCGCCGCGGTCCTCACCCTGCCGGTGTTCGTGGCCGAGATGGGCGGGCACATGATCCCGGGCTTCCATCACTGGCTGATGCACCGCGTCGACGAACAGGTGCTGTGGCTCGGGCAGATGCTGCTGACGCTCGCCGTGCTGGTCGGGCCGGGGCGGGGGTTCTTCGCCCACGGCATTCCGGCGCTGCTGCGCGGGGCGCCCGAGATGAACAGCCTCGTGGCGCTCGGCGCCGGCGCGGCGTTCCTTTATTCCAGCGTGGTGACGCTGGCGCCCGGCCTGGTGCCGCCCGAGGCGCGGCACGTCTATTTCGAGGCCGCGGCGGTGATCGTCACCCTGATCCTCATGGGCCGCTGGCTCGAGGCCCGCGCCCGCGGGCAGGCGGGGCAGGCGATCCGGCGGCTGGTGGAGCTGGCCCCCGCCACCGCCACCGTGCTGCGCGGCGGGGCCGAGGTCGAGCTGCCGGTGGCCGAGCTGGTGCCGGGCGATCTGGTGCGGCTCAAGCCCGGCGCGCGCGTGGCGGCGGATGGCGAGATCACCGAGGGCGAGGGCGCCATCGACGAGGCGATGCTGACCGGCGAGCCGGTGCCCGCGGTCAAGCGGCCCGGCGACCCGGTGACGGGCGGGACGGTCAACGGCCCCGCGGCGCTGACCTATCGCGTGACCGCGACCGGCGCCGACACCGCGCTGGCCCGGATCGTTCGGCTGGTCGAGGACGCGCAGGCCACCAAGCTGCCGGTGCAGGCGATGGTGGACCGGGTGACGCGGGTGTTCGTGCCGGTGGTCATGGCGCTGGCCGCGCTGGCCTTTGGCCTGTGGCTGGTCTTCGGCCCCGGCCTCGCCCCGGCGCTGGTCGCCGGGGTGGCGGTGCTGATCATCGCCTGCCCCTGCGCGATGGGGCTCGCCGTGCCGGTCTCGATCATGGTCGGGACCGGGCGCGGGGCCGAGCTGGGCATCCTCTTCCGCCGCGGCGACGCGCTGCAGCGGCTGGCCGAGGCGCGCGTGGTGGGGTTCGACAAGACCGGCACGCTGACCGAGGGGCGCCCGGCGCTGGTGGCGCTTGAGACCGAGGGCATGGACGAGGCCGAGGCGCTGCGTCTGGCGGCCGCGGCCGAGGCGTTGAGCGAACACCCCCTCGCCGCCGCGGTGCTGGCCGCGGCGCGGGACCGGGGGCTGGCGTTGCCGCAGGCCACAGGCGTCCGGGCGGCGGTGGGGCAGGGGCTCTCGGCCTCGGTCGAGGGGCGCGCGGTGCTGATCGGCAACGCGGGCGCCCTGACCGGGGCGGGCGTGGCGCTCTCCCCCCCGCTCGCCGCGCGGGCCGAGGCGCTGGCTGCCGAGACCGCGACGCCGGTGCACCTGGCGGTGGACGGCGCCCATGTCGCGGTGCTCGGCATGGCCGACCCGGTCCGCGCCAGCTCGGCCGAGGCCGTCGCGGCGCTGCACCGGCTGGGGCTCAAGGTGGCGATGATCTCGGGCGACGTGCCGGCGGCGGCCGAAGCCGTCGGGCGGCGGCTCGGGATCGACGACGTGACCGGGGGCGTGCTGCCCGAGGGCAAGCTCGAGGCGATCCGGGCGATGGGCCGGGGCAGCGTCTTCGTCGGCGACGGGATCAACGACGCCCCGGCGCTGGCGGCGGCCGAGACCGGCATCGCGCTCGGCTCGGGGACCGATGTGGCGATCGAGGCGGCCGAGGTGGTGCTCGCCTCGGGCGATCCGGCCGGTGTGGCCCGGGCGATCCGGCTGAGCCGCGCGGTGATGCGCAACATCCGCCAGAACCTGTTCTGGGCCTTTGCCTACAACGCCGCGCTGATCCCGGTGGCGATGGGGGCGCTGGTGCCGTTCGGCGGGCCGCAACTCTCGCCGGTGCTCGCCGCAGGCGCCATGGCGATGTCGTCGGTCTTCGTGGTGACGAACGCGCTGCGGCTCAGGCGGTTTGCCTAAGGCTGCGGGCCGATGAGGCTGTCGACCCACGCGGGGACGGTGGTCCCCGCAGGCCCGGCGATGGTGCGCTCGAACCGGCCCGGCGCGGTGGGATCGAGGTTCAGCTCGACCGTCTCGGCCCCCATCGCGGTGGCCAGATCGACGAAGCCCGCGGCCGGATAGACCTGGCCTGAGGTGCCGATGGCGGCGAACAGGTCGGCCTCGGCCAGCGCGGCCTCGATCCGGTCCATGTGATAGGGCATCTCGCCGAACCAGACGATGTCGGGCCGGGCGGCGGGGGCGCCGCAGGCCGGGCAGCGGGTGCCGCGCGGCATCGTCTCGGGCGCGGGCCAGCGGTGACCGCAGGCGGCGCAGAGCGCGCTGTCGAGCCGCCCGTGCATGTGGATCACGTCCCGCGCCCCGGCCCGGTCGAGCAGCGCATCGACGTTCTGGGTGATGAGCGTGACGCCCGCCTCATGGCTCAGCCGGGCCAGCGCGTGATGGGCGGGGTTGGGCGCCACCGCGGCCGCCGCGGCCCGGCGCAGGTCGTAGAACCGCAGCACGAGGTCGGGGTCGCGGGCAAAGGCCTCGGGCGTCGCCACGTCCTCGACCGGGTGCTGTTCCCAGAGCCCGCCCGCGTCGCGGAAGGTAGCGATGCCGCTTTCGGCCGAAAGCCCGGCGCCGGTCAGCACCACGATGCGGTCAGGGCGGCGGGCCATCGGCGCGGTCTTTCAGCGGCGAGCGTCAGCGGAAGGAATCACGGGAGCGCGTCAGCGCGCGCAATAGGCCTCGGCCGCGGCGGCGAAGTTCTTGTAGCGGTCCCAGAACTGGTTGTCGGACGCGCTTTTCGACATCCGCACATCCTGCGCCTGCTGGGCGTCGCGGAAGAAGCCCGCGGCGCGGCGCTGGTCGGCGCGCGACAGCGTCATGTCCGCGACCTGCTGGATGCAGCCGCAGAGCGCCGGGTTGCGGGCGCCGCGTTCGGACCGCACGCAGGCGTTGTCCACCGGCCCCGCGACCGCGAATGGCGCGGTCATCAGGATCGCGGCCACGGCCACGGCAGGCTTCAGCACCGATGATTTCAGCATGGCGTCAGGCTCCTGTCCCCGGGAAAGCTGCCTTGGCGGCAGTCGTTGGTGATGAGCTTCCGATACCAAATCCTCGGCGTTGCGACAATCGTCCCGATGTCGCAGGACACAAGCGGTAGGGTTTGCGCAGGCCGCCCACCAGATATTGTGGCATCCCGCGCGATCGCGCTCGCCTCACGCGCGAATCACCCGGGCGTGAGGCCCGCTTGCGCCGCGGCCGGGGGCGGTCTAGGCGCGGGACCATGCTGACCATCGGCCTCGATGCGGACGACACCCTGTGGGAGAACGAGGCGTTCTTCCATCTGACCCAGGACGATTTCGTCGCCCTGCTGTCCGACCATGCCGACCCCGCGACGATCCGCGCGCGGCTCTACGACACCGAGATCCGCAACCTCGAGATCTACGGCTACGGGATCAAGGGCTTCACGCTGTCGATGATCCAGACCGCGCTGGAACTGACCGGGGGCGAATTGCCCGGCCCGGTCACGGCCCGGCTGCTGGCGCTGGGGCAGGAGATGCTGCGCCACCCCGTCCGGCTGCTCGCGGGCGTCGAAGAGGCGCTGGCGGGGCTCGCCGGACACCGGCTCATCCTCATCACCAAGGGCGACGTGCTGGACCAGGAGCGCAAGCTCGCCACCTCGGGGCTGGCCGAGGCCTTCGACAAGGTCGAGATCGTCCAGCACAAGACGCCCGCGGCCTACCGTTCCGTGCTGCGCCGGGCCGGGATCGCGGCCGAGGGGTTCCTGATGGCGGGAAACTCGATGCGCTCGGACGTGCTGCCGGTGATCGAGATCGGCGGCCACGGGGTGCTGATCCCCGCGGCGCTCGGCTGGGCGCACGAGGACGCCGCGGACCCCGATCACCCGCGCTTCCACCGGCTGGACCGGATCGCCGCGCTGCCCACGCTGATCGCGCGGATCGAGGCGGGCGGCTGACGGCGAGCGGGACGGTCAGTCCAGCGGGACGGGGGTGTAGCCTTCGGCCGAGATCACCTCGGCGGCGCGGGCGGTGCCCAGCTCCTCGACCGTGACGATCTTGCTGGCGAGATCGGCGGTGGCGCGGCCGCCGGCCGCGGCGACGGCCTTTTCGATGGCGGCGGTGCAATGGCCGCAGGTCATGTCCTCGACGTGGAACCTCATCGCGCATCCTTTCCCGGCTTGACGCTGCGGAGGGACTCTAGCATCGCCCGGACCATGACCGCCAGCACCCGCCCCACCCCCACAGCGCCCGACCTCGGCAACCTGCGCGCCGCCGGCTGGATGACCGGCGCGATGGCGATGTTCGCGGTCGAGGATGCCGCGATCAAGGTGCTGGGCGTGCGGCTGGGCGCGGGGCAGATCGTGGCGGCGCTGGGCGCGGCGGGGCTGGCGGTGTTCTGGGCGCTGCTGGCGCGCGACGGTGGGCGGCTCTGGACCCGCGACCTGCTGCGTCCGGCGGTGGTGCTGCGCAACGCGGGCGAGCTGCTCGGCACGCTCTGCTTCGTCTCGGCGCTGGCGCTGAGCGACCTCGCCTCGGCCTCGGCGATCCTGCAGGCGCTGCCGCTGGCGCTGGTGATGGGCGGGGCGCTGTTTCTGGGCGAGCGCGTCGGCTGGCGGCGCTGGGCGGCGATCCTCGCCGGTTTTGCGGGCGTGCTGATGATCGTGCGGCCGGGCACGGCGGCGTTCCAGCCCGCCTCGCTGCTGGCGCTGGTGGCGGTGGCGGGGCTGGCGCTGCGCGACCTCTCGACCCGGCGGATGCCGCGCCACGTGCCGTCGCACCAGCTGTCGGCCTCGGCCTATGCGGCGCTGATCCCCGGCGGGCTGGCGCTGGCGGCGGCCGAGGGGCGTGCGATGCTGGTCCCCGACCGCGCCGAGGCCCTGGCCCTGGCCGTCGCGGTGCTGGTTGGCACGCTCGGCTACGCGATGATGGTCCGCGCCACGCGGGTGGGCGAGGCCTCGGCCGTGGCGCCGTTCCGCTATACCCGGCTGGTCTTCACCCTCGTCCTCGCGGTGGCGTTCTTCGGCGAGCGCCCCGATGCCGCGACCCTCGCCGGGGCGGCGGTGATCGTCGGGGCGGGCAGCTTTGCCATGTGGCGCGAGTTCTGCCGCGCCCGTGCCGCGGGGCCGCCGCCGGGCCCGCGCGTCTGACCCCTTCCCGCGTGGCCGTGGCCCCTGTATAGCCCGGCCATGACCGAGCTTTCCCTCATCCGCAATTTCTCGATCGTGGCTCATATCGACCACGGCAAATCCACGCTGGCCGATCGTCTGATCCAGATGACCGGCACCGTCGCCGAGCGCGACATGAAGGAGCAGCTGCTCGACAGCATGGACATCGAGCGGGAACGCGGCATCACCATCAAGGCCAACACGGTGCGGATTTCCTATCCCGCCAAGGACGGCCAGACCTACACGCTGAACCTGATCGACACCCCCGGCCACGTCGACTTCGCCTATGAGGTCAGCCGCTCGATGCGCGCGGTCGAGGGGTCGCTGCTGGTCGTGGACGCCTCGCAGGGCGTCGAGGCGCAGACGCTCGCCAACGTCTATCAGGCGATCGACGCGGGGCACGAGATCGTGCCGGTGCTGAACAAGATCGACCTGCCCGCGGCCGAGCCTGAGCGGGTCAAGGAAAACATCGAGGATGTGATCGGCATCGACGCCTCGGACGCGGTGATGATCTCGGCCAAGACGGGCCTTGGCATCCCCGACGTGCTGGAGGCCATCGTGACCCGGCTGCCGGCGCCCAAGGGCGAGCGCGACGCGCCCCTCAAGGCGATGCTGGTCGACAGCTGGTATGACGCCTATCTGGGCGTCGTCGTGATGATCCGGGTCATGGACGGGGTGATCCGCAAGGGCGACCGGGTGAAGATGATGCAGACCGGCGCGGTCTACGGCATCGACAAGCTGGCCGTGCTGACCCCGGCGATGAAGGACATCCCCGAACTGGGCCCGGGCGAGATCGGCGTCTTCACCGCCTCGATCAAGCAGGTCCGCGACACCCGCGTGGGCGACACCATCACCCATGAGCGGAAGGGCACCGACACCCCGCTGCCGGGCTTCAAGCCCGCCCAGCCGGTGGTGTTCTGCGGCCTCTTCCCGGTCGACGCCAACGACTTCGATGCCCTGCGCGACGCCATCGAGAAATTGGCGCTGAACGACGCGTCCTTCAGCTACGAGATGGAGACCTCGGCCGCGCTCGGCTTCGGCTTCCGCTGCGGGTTCCTGGGGCTCCTGCATCTCGAGGTGGTGCGCGACCGGCTCGAGCGGGAATACGACCTCGACCTGATCACCACGGCGCCCTCGGTCGTGTTCAAGCTCTACATGCGCGACGGCGAGGTGCGCGACCTGCACAACCCCGCCGACATGCCCGACCTGACGCTGGTGGACCATATCGAGGAGCCGCGGATCAAGGCCACGATCATGGTCCCGGACGAGTATCTGGGCGACGTGCTGAAGCTGTGCCAGGACCGCCGCGGCATCCAGCTGGACCTGACCTATGCCGGCAACCGGGCGATGGTCGTCTATGACCTGCCGCTGGCCGAGGTGGTGTTCGACTTCTACGACCGGCTGAAATCGGTGACCAAGGGCTATGCGTCCTTCGACTACCAGATCTCGGAATACCGCGAAGATCACCTGGTCAAGATGTCGATCCTGGTCAACGACGAGCCGGTGGACGCGCTGTCGATCATGGTCCACCGCGACCGCGCCGAGGCACGAGGCCGGGTGATGGTGGAAAAGCTCAAGGAGCTGATCCCGCGGCATATGTTCAAGATCCCGATCCAGGCGGCCATCGGCGGGAGGGTGATCGCCCGCGAGACGCTGGCCGCGCTGCGCAAGGACGTGACCGCCAAGTGCTATGGCGGGGATGCCACGCGGAAGAAGAAGCTGCTTGAGAAGCAGAAGGCCGGCAAGAAGAAGATGCGCCAGTTCGGGAAGGTGGAGATCCCGCAATCGGCGTTTATTTCGGCGTTGAAGATAGATGGGTGACCTAACCCTTTGATGTGTCAAAGATTCATAACCTGTTTGCTTCGCCGTACTCAATCTGCGAGTCTGCCAAGAAACGAGCAGACAAAGAGTCCAATATGAACAAGCAATTTGTTCTTTCACCCCAGCCGACGACTAAGCGTCGTGCGGACATCGAAGGGCCAGATTTCTATCCGACTCCTTCGTGGGCCACTTATGCCCTGATAGAAAATGAGAAATTTTCCGGCGATATTTGGGAGAGCGCTTGTGGGGATGGGGCCATGAGCACTGTTTTGGAAACTTTGGGTGTTCCGGTGCGCAGTTCCGATCTATTTGATCGGGGATATGGCGAGGCAGGTATTGACTTTACGGCATCCTCTGCGCGCCACTCAAACGTTATCACCAATCCCCCGTATAATCTTGCTGAAGAGTTCGTGGCGGCAGGTCTGAAGACTGCCAACAAGAAATTTGCGCTATTGCTTCGACTAGCATTCCTCGAAGGGGCCGCGCGGCAAAAAAAAATTTTCTCGAGAACGCCGCCATCTCGCGTCTGGGTATTCAGTGAGAGAATTACCTTCTATCCAAAAAATGTCGAACGTAAGGGCAGCGGGACGACGGCTTACGCGTGGTTTGTGTGGGACAAGGACAGTTCTAGTCCCACACAACTTTCTTGGCTGCCGACAGGAATCAAGAAACGCTATTCCTAAATGACTCGTTAGCGGAGTTTAGCAGCGAAGGAGCGGCCCGTTTTAGTTAGCGTCCAACTTTCGGAAAGAGGGTCGTAGT
>NZ_JBHMQU010000005.1:8502-20771 GCF_042435015.1 Paracoccus panacisoli
CTCCGCCCCTGAAGGATAGCTGCATCTTGGTGTGTTGGGTTTAGGCGCTTGGCCAGGCGTGCAATCAGGGCGCTGGTCGTTAACGTTTGGCCTTTGGCATACAGAAGCTCTTTGAGAGCGGCGCTCCTGATCTCACCTTCAGTAATCCGCATAGCACCTCCTTTTTTTAACGTGCATCTAGGTAGTTAAGCATGTTGTTTGCTACTGCAAGTAGGTCTGAGAAAATTTGGTATCACTTGAACTTGTATAACCTGCGTATGAGCACGCGCCGGCACAGCGCAGTTTTGATCTCGTCTTTGACCCCACTCTCCCCCCCTCGTCACTCTCCCCCAACCCACCAGCGGGTAGGGTGCGTGCTCGCACGCACCAATTCCCCTCTCACCCCCAAGGTGCATATGAACACGCACCCTACCAACCCCACCTCGGCCCGCCGATCTCGCGGTGGACGGACGAATAGGGCCAATCCTCGGGGCGCGTGACTAGGCCATGCTTCACCGGATTGAACCAGCAATAGCGCAGATGCGCCGCGAAATCGGTTTCGTCGCGGATATGATGCTCCCAATACCGGCGCTGCCAGAGCCCGCGCTCGCCGCGCGCGATGTGGCTTTGCCGCCGTGCCCCCATCGGCAAGCCCCGCGAGAACCGCGCCTTGATCAGCCGCCAGCGCAGCGCATAGTTCCCGTCCGGCACGCGCCAGATGCAATGCATGTGGTCGGGCAGGACCACCCACGCCTCGATCCCGAACGGCCGTTCCGCCCGCGTGACCCGCACCGCCGCGCGCAGGCGCTCGATTTCGGCCACCAGCCCATCGCTGCGGCGGTCGGCCAGCGCGACGGTAAAGAACACCGGCGCGTCGGACCGGGGCGGGCGGCGGTAATTCGACATGCCCCGAGCATGCCCGCGAACGGGTTAAGGATGCGTTGACAGGTCCTGCCCGCCCCACTTGACCCCCTTAACCCCGCGGGCCACTCTCGCCGCCAACCCGATGCCCGGAGACCCCCATGACCCCCGACGCCGCCAGGAAAACCCTCACCGCCCGCCGTGACGAACTGCTCGCCTCGCTGACCGAGATCGAGGATCAGCTCGACGATCCGGTGCCGAAGGACTGGGAGGATGCGGCCTCCGAGCGGCAGGGGGACGAGGTGCTGACCGCCCTCGGCCACGCCGAGGAGGCCGAGCTGCGGCGCATCGACGCGGCGCTCGCGCGGATCGAGGCCGGCGAATACGGCGAGTGCGTCCAGTGCGGCAAGGACATCGCCGACAAGCGGCGCGAGCTGCTGCCCGACACGCCGTTCTGCGCCAACTGCGCGCCCTGAGCGGCGCCGCCGCGCTCAGCCGCCGCGCACGGCGTCGGGATGCTCGGCCAGGAACGCCTTGAGCGTCGCGTAGAGGTCGCGCGCGTGGGGCAGGTTGTCGGCGTGCAGCGCCGCGCGGATGTCGTCCGAGATCATCTGCTCGACCCGGTGGCCGCCGCCGCGGTGCGCCATCAGCCATTCGGACAGCCGGGCCGCGTCGACCTGGCCCAGGTGCTCGTGTTCGGCCACGGCCGCGATCTCGTCGCGGCTGAGGCTGGTCATGTCCAGGATGTCCTCCGGGTTGATCATCGCCGCGCCCTCCCCCTCGCTGATGCCCTGCGATGTGACGGTAGCATGACAGCCGCGGCCGCCCAAAGCAAAAGCCGCGGGGCGGCGGGGGCGCCTCTTGCCGGGGCGGGCCGGGTCTGGTCAGCTCTGATCTGGATCAAGGCGCAGACCGCCGGGCCGCGCTAACCGGGCCGGGCCAACACGAAAGGACCCTCGATGCCGCGTCTCTTCATGCTTCTTCTGTCGATCTCGGTCGGCACGCTGGCCGGGATCGGGGTCATCGCGGCGCTGGTCATGGGGTATTACACTTGGCAGGCGATCCTGCTGGCCGCCGCCATCGGCGCGGTGATCGCGGTGCCGGTGACCTGGGTGGTGGCCAAGCGCATCCAGGCGACCGACCCCGCCGACAGCCTCGACTGAGGCGGCCGCCTCAGCCGAGGAACGCCGCCACCCGCGCGGTGACCTCGGCCGGCTTCTCGGCGTGCAGCCAGTGGCCGGTGTCGGCCACGACCTCGATCGTGGCGCGGGGAAAGAGGGCGCGGAACGCCGCCTCGCCCGCGTGATCGACATAGTCGCTGTCGCCGCCGGACAGCACCAGCGTCTCGCCGTCGAAATGCGGTCCGTCGTGGTCGGGAAAGCCGGTCAGCGACGCCATTTGGTCGCGCAGCGAGCCAAGGTTCATCCGCCAGCGCGGCGGATCGGACTTGAGGTCGAGCGATTGCAGCAGGAACGCCCGCACGCCGTGATCCTCGATCCGCGCGGAAAGCGCCGCGTCGGCCTGGCTGCGGGTGCGGGCGGACGAGAAATCGGTCTCCTCCATCGCATCGATCAGCTTGCTCTGGGTGTGGCCGTATTCCACCGGCGCGATGTCGAGGACGACGAGCCGGCGCACCAACTCGGGCCGGGTCAGCGCCAGCCACATCGCGGCCTTGCCGCCCATCGAATGCCCGACGACATCCGCCGTGCCCCCCTCGGCCTCGATCACCGCGGCGAGGTCGGCGGCGAGCGCGTCGTAGGAGTGGTCGTCGTCCCAGAACGAGTCGCCGTGGTTGCGCATGTCGACCGAGACGACGCGCCGCGTCTCGGCGAGCTGGCGGGCGATGACGCCGAGGTTGCGGCCCTGCCCGAACAGCCCGTGCGCGATCAGGACGGGCGGGATGCCGGGGGTGTCGGTGCCGGTGATGGTGGTGGAGAGCGTCATCGATCAACCTTTGCGCGTCTGGCCAGCGCCGATCATTACCCCTAATCTCGGCGCGTTCCAGTGCCAGCAGCGCCGTGGGGGAAACGATGGCCGAACCGGATGTGCAGGCGCTGGCCGACGAGGTCGCGCAGCTCATGGCGCAGCGCTTCGGCGGGGCACGGCGGGGCACCCGGCCCGACCTTGCCACCATGCTGCGCCGGCGCGGCGGCGCGCTGCCGCGGCGCAAGCGCAAGGCGGCGCAGCGGCTGGCGGCCTTGCAGCAGAAGGCGGTGGTGCCGCGGGTGGCGCGGCAGATCGACACGACGCCCGCGGTGCGCGACCACGCCGAGCTGGTGAAATACCTGCGCCCGCTGGGCGCCGGGCGGCGCTGGACCAACAGTGCCACGAACATCGCCGCGGCGGTGATGTTCGGGCTGATGATCCTCGCCGCCGTGGTGCTGTGGGTGCTGGTCTGGCGCGGGCATCTGGGATGAGACGCTGCGGCGCGCCGCGCCTCCCCTCGCGCCGGGTCGGGGGCGCCCCCATCTCGGTCCGATGAGCCACGACCTGCCGTACATTCCCGCCCCCGACACTTCGTTGCCCGCCGATCCCGTGGGCGACCCGATCGAGGCGCTGGCCGCGGCGGGCGGCGTGCTGGCCGTCATCACCGGGGTCGAGGGCCCGCATCACCGCAACCCCGGCGCGGTCATGGGTTTCCCGGCGCTCGGGGACGGGGGCCTTGGCGCGGTGGGGCAGCTCAGCTCGGGCTGCATCGAGGCGGACCTGGCGCTCCACGCCGCCGAGGTCTGGCGTGACGGGGCAGTGCAGCAGCTCCGCTATGGGCTCGGCTCGCCCTTCGTGGACCTGCGGCTGCCTTGCGGCGGGGGGCTGGACGTGGCGCTGATCGCGGTGCGCGACCCCGCGCCGCTCAGGGCGGCGCTGGTCCTGCGGGCGGCGCGGCGGACGGCGTGGCTGGACCTCGACCTCGGCAACGGCGGCAGGATCTCCGTGGGCGAGACCCGGCCCGCGCCCGCCCCCGGCCGCTTCGCGCTGGCCGTCCGCCCGCCGCCCGCCTTCGCGGTGCTGGGGGTGGGGGTCGAGGCGCTGACCTTCGCGGCGCTCGCCCACGCCGCGGGTTATCCCGTCACGCTGTCCTCCCCCGACGCGGCGACCCGGACGGCGGCGCGGCGCGCGGGCACGCCGCTCGCCCCGCCCGGACCGCTCGTCGCGGACGCGCGCACAGCGGTCACGCTGTTCTTCCACGATCACGAGGTCGAGCCCGCGCTGCTGGCCGAGGCGCTGCGCAGCGAGGCCTTCTACATCGGCGCGCAGGGCAGCCTGCGGACCCACCAGCGACGGCTCGCGGCGCTGGCCGAGCTGGGCCTGACCCCGACCGAGACGGCGCGGCTGCGCGGGCCGATCGGGCTGATCCCCTCGGCCCGTGACCCGCGGGTGCTGGCGGTGTCGGTGCTGGCCGAGGTGCTGGGCGAGGCGCTGTCGGCGGCCCCCGCATGACCGCGGCCGGGGCCTGCGACGCGGGTCTGCTGCTGGCCGCGGGGCACTCGCGCCGCTGGGGTAAGGGTGACAAGCTCCTGGCCGACTGGCGGGGGGCGCCGCTGGTGGCCCATGCGGCGGCGGCGCTGGCGGCGGTGCCGCTGGCGCATCGGCTGGCCGTGGTGCGCTCGGCCGAGGTCGCGGCGGTGATCGCCGCGCGGATGCCGGGCTGCCGGATCGTGACCGTGACGGGACCTGAGATGTCCGACAGCCTGCGCGCGGGTGTGGCCGCGGCCGCGGCGCTGGGGGTCTCGCGGCTGCTCGTCACCTTGGGCGACATGCCCGAGGTCACGCCCGCCACCCTGCACCGCATCCTGTCGGCGGCCGGCGACGGGGCTGCGGCCGCGGCCCATGGCCCCGAGGCGCGGCCGGGGCCGCCCGCCTGCCTGCCCGCGCGGCTGTTTCCCGCCGTCGCGGGCCTGTCGGGCGATCAGGGCGCGGGCGGGCTGCTGGCCCGGGCCGGCGCCCGGTGCATCGCCGTCCCGGGGGCCGAGCTTGCCGACGTGGATGTGCCGACCCCCTGAGACCTGCGGACCCCTGACGCCGCTGCGGCACGTCGCCCGTGACGCTGGGACATCGCCGCGCTTCATCTTTATTACCGGAACCGCACCCGGCCCCGCCGGTTCGGTGAGGTATCGCCCCAACCAGCCGAGGTGCCAGCCATGGACGTGACCCTGACCATCAATGGAGAGGCGCGGCGGCTGACGCTCGACGACCCGCGGGTGACCCTCCTCGACGCGCTGCGCCAGCACCTTGACCTGACCGGCACCAAGAAGGGCTGCGACCACGGCCAGTGCGGCGCCTGCACGGTCATGCTCAACGGCCGCCGGATCAACTCGTGCCTGACGCTCGCGGTTATGCACGACGGCGACGAGATCACCACGATCGAGGGGATCGGCCAGCCCGGCGCGCTGGCGCCGATGCAGCAGGCCTTCATCCGCCGCGACGGGTTCCAGTGCGGCTACTGCACCCCCGGCCAGATCGTCTCGGCCACCGCCATGCTCGAGGAGCTGCGCGAGGGCTGGCCGAGCGCCGTCTCGGATGACCTCGGCGCGCCGTCGCTTTCGGACGAGGAGATCCGCGAGCGGATGTCGGGCAACCTCTGCCGCTGCTCGTGCTATCCCAACATCGTGGACGCGATCCGCGACACCGCGGAGGCATCCGCATGAGGCCGTTTTCCTATCAGCGTGCCACCGCCCCGGCCGAGGCGCTGGCCGCGCAGGGCCGCTTCATCGCAGGGGGCACCAACCTGCTGGACCTGATGAAGCTGCAGATCGAGACGCCGGAGGCGCTGGTCGACATCAACCACATCGGGCTGGACGAGATTGCGGCGGACGGCGAGGGGCTGCGGGTCGGCGCGCTGGTGCGCAACGCGGCGCTGGCGGCGGATGATCGGGTGCGAGCGGACTGGCCGCTCTTGTCGCGGGCCATCCTTGCGGGGGCGAGCGGGCAGATCCGTAACCGCGCCACCACCGGCGGCAACCTGTTGCAGCGCACCCGCTGCCCGTATTTCTACGACCTCGACACCCCCTGCAACAAGCGCGAGCCGGGGACCGGCTGCGCCGCCCGCGGCGGGTTCAACCGCAACCTCGCCATCCTCGGCACCTCGCCCGCCTGCATCGCCACCTATCCCGGCGACATGGCGGTGGCGCTGGCCGCGCTCGAGGCGGTGGTGGAGATCGACGGGCCGCAGGGCCCCCGCACCCTGCCGCTGGCCGAGTTCCACCGCCTGCCCGGCGACACGCCCGAGCGCGACACCAACCTTGCCCCGGGCGAGCTGATCACGGCCGTGACCCTGCCCGCGCCGACCGGTGGGTCGCAGCTTTACCGCAAGGTCCGGGACCGCCGCTCGTATGCCTTCGCGCTGGTCTCGGTCGCCGTGGATGTCGTCACCGACGCCGGGCGCATCACCCGGGCGCGCGTCGCCCTGGGCGGGGTCGCGGCACGCCCGTGGCGCCTGCCCGAGGCCGAGGCGCTGCTCGAGGGCGAGGCGCCGTCCGAGGCGCTCTTCGGCCGCTTTGCCGACCGCCTGCTCGCCGGCGCCGAGGGGCAGGGCGAGAACGACTTCAAGATTCCCCTGGCGCGACGCACCCTTGTCGCCGTGCTGACCGAGGCCACCAGCGGAGCGCGCGCAGCATGAGCGACCCCATCGAACTGCCCCGCAATCACCTGCGGATGAACAGCAAGGACGAGGACAACTTCTTCGACCACACTCCGCAGGGGGTGCTGACCACGCCCGCCGACCGCCCCGAGGGGCCGCTCAAGGTCACGGGCACCGCGACCTATGCCGACGAGGATCACCCGCCCGGCACCGCGCATGGCTGGTTCGTCCGCGCCCCCATCGCCAGGGGCTGGGTGACGGGCCTCAACACCGCCGAGCTGCGGGCCATGCCGGGCGTCCTCGCGGTGATCCGCGACGATCGGATGATCCGCTACCCGGCGCAGGGCGGGCAGGGCTCGTCGCCCGCGCAGGGCCCGTCCGAGATCGCCTTCGTCGGCCAGCCCATCGCGCTGGTGGTGGCCGAGACGCTGGAACAGGCGCGCGACGCGGCCTTCGCCGCCCGGCCGGTGCTGCTCGACCAGTCCGACCGCGCGACGCTCAAGGTCGGGCCCAAAGACTACAGCTCGCCCTTCTTCAAGCAGTCGGTGCAGGGCGACCTCGCCGCGGCGATGCAGGAGGCGGCGTTCACCGTCGACGACCACTACCTCACCCCCTCGATGAGCCATGCGGCGATGGAGCCGCACGCCGCCACAGCCTGGTGGGACGGCGACAAGCTGACGGTGCGCGGCAGCTATCAGATGCTGCGCTCGAACGCGGCGGAACTGGCCGACGCGGTGGGGGTCAGCGCCGACAAGGTGCGGATCCTGTCGCCCTACGTGGGCGGCGGGTTCGGCGGCAAGCTGGGCATCGGGCACGAGGCCGTGGGCGCCGCCATCGCGGCGCAGAAGCTCGGCCGCCCGGTCGCCATCGCGCTGCATCGCCGCAACGTGTTCGAGGCGACGCACCGCCGGTCGGAAAGCCGCCAGCGCATCCGGCTGGCCGCGGGCCCGGACGGGCGGTTGACCGGCATCGGCCACGACGCCTGGGTGACGACCATGGCCGGCGCCAGCTTCTCGGAGCCGGTGACGCAGGCCACGCCCTTCACCTATGCCGGCGAGAACCGCCGCATCGGCCACCACATCGCCTCGGTGAACACCACGCCCCCCGGCTCGATGCGGGCCCCGGGCGAGGCGATCGGGGTGCCGATGGTCGAGATCGCGATGGACGAGCTGGCCGAAAAGGCCGGTCTCTGCCCGGTCGAGCTGCGGCTGCGCAACATCCCCGACAAGGACCCGTCGTCGGGGCGGCCCTTCAGCTCGAACCGGCTGGCCGACTGCCTGCGGCGCGGGGCCGAGACCTTCGGCTGGGCCGACCGGCCCGAGCCGGGCACACGGCGCGAGGGCGAGTGGCTGATCGGCATGGGCATGGCCTCGGCCGTGCGGGTGAACCTGCTGGTGAACTCGACGGCGGCGGTGGTGCTGCTGCCCGACGGCACCGCGCGGGTCGAGACGGACATGACCGACATCGGCACCGGCAGCTACGCCATCCTGACCCAGATCGCCGCCGAGGCGCTGGGCCTGCCGCTCGACCGCGTGACCACGGTGCTGGGCGACAGCGCGCTGCCGCCCTCGGCCGGCTCGGGCGGGTCGTTCGGCGCAGCCTCGGCCGGCAGCTCGGTCCTGCTTGCCGCGCAGGCGGTCCGTGCGCAGATCGCCGAGCGGATGGGGTGCGAGCCCGACGAGCTGACGCTGAAGGACGGGCAGGCCATAGCCCTCAACCGCACCCGCGCGCTCGCCGACATCCTTGCCGGTGACACGCTGCGGGCCGAGGGCGAGATCGACCCGGGCGCAACGCTGCTGACCACGCGGCAGGCGAGCTGGGGGGCGCAGTTCGCCGAGGTCGCGGTCAGCCGCGTCACCGGCGAGGTGCGGCTGCGGCGGCTGTCGGGCGTGTTCGCCACCGGCCGCATCCTGAACGAAAAGACCGCGCGCTCGCAGTGCATCGGCGGAATGATCTTCGGCATCGGCTCGGCGCTGCACGAGGAATCCGCCCGCGATCCCCGCGACGGGCATTTCGTGAACCGCGACCTGGCCGAGTACCACATCCCGGCCAACCTCGACGTGCCGCATATCGACGTCGAGTTCCTCGATGACCGCGACCCCTATGCCAACCCGATGGGCGCCAAGGGGATCGGTGAGCTGGCGTGCTGCGGCACCGCCGGGGCGATCGTGAACGCCATCACCAACGCCACCGGAAAGCGCTTCCGCGAGTTCCCGGTGACGCTGGACAAGGTGCTGGCCGAGCTGGGCTGAGGCGCCCCCGCCCGACATGGAAAAGCCGGCCGCGAGGCCGGCTTTTTTTCGTGGCGCTTGGGTGAGGATCAGCCCGCCATGGCCTCGATCCGCACCGGGGTGCCCTTGTAGGCCGGGGTCTTCGACATCTCGTCGTGCAGCGCCAGCGGGACCAGCGGGTTCGTCTCGGGATAATAGGCCCCGACGCAGCGGTCGGGCAGGTCATAGGCGGTGACCGTCAGCCCCTCGACCACGCGGGCGTGGCCGTCGTCGTCGGCGGCGCAGACCAGCCGCGCCTTCTGCCCCTCGGCGAGGCCAGCGCGGGCGATCTCTTCGGGGTTCATCAGGACGATCATCCGGTCCCCCGACAGGCCGCGCAGCCGGTCCTCGAGCCCGTAGACGGTGGTGTTGAACTGGTCGTTCGAGCGCAGGGTGATCAGCGTGTATTCGTCGTCGCCCAGTTCCCGCCCGAGGCCCGAAAGCTGCGGCGGCACGGTGAACTGAGCCTTGCCGCTGTCGGTCTTCCACACCCGCTCGCGCGCCTTGTTGCCCTTGTAGAAGCCGCCGGGCGCGTGCATCCGCGTCTCGTAATCGCGGAACATCTCGGGCCACGTCTCTTCGATCAGCGCCCGGATGCGGGCATAGTCCGCGATCCACTCGTCCCAGCGCACCTTGGGATTTGGGGCCAGCGTCGCCTTGGCGATCCCCGCCACGATCGACGGCTCGGACAGGATCGACGGCGCCGCGGGGGTGATCGTCCCGAGCGAGGCGTGGATGTGCGAGAGCGAATCCTCGACCGAGACATACTGCGGGCCCGAGGTCTGTTCGTCCTCTTCCGCCCGCACGAGGCAGGGCAGCAGATAGGTGGCGCGGCCGGGCACGAGGTGGGTGCGGTTCAGCTTGGTGGCGATGTTCACCACGAGGTCGAGCCCGCCCCACGCCGCCTCGACCCGGGCGATGTCGGGCATCGCTCGGACGAGGTTGCCGCCCAGCGACAGCACCGCCCGCACCGAGCCGTCGATGATCCCTTCGGCCACCTCGACGGTGGTGCGGCCGGTCTCGCGCGGCGGGTCGAAGTCGAACATTTGGGCGAGCTTGTCGAGTGGCACCAGCTCGGGCCGCTCGGCGATCCCCACGGTGCGCTGGCCCTGCACGTTGGAATGGCCGCGCACGGGCGAGATCCCCGCCCCCGGACGGCCGATGTTGCCGCGCAACAGCAGCAGGTTGACGAGCGCCCCCAGCGTCTTGCCGCCGTGGACATGCTGGGTCAGCCCCATGCCATAGACCGCGATGGTGGCCGGGGCGCGGGCGTAGAGGGTGCCGAGATCCTCGATCACCGCGCGGGCAAGGCCGGTGTGCGCCTCGATCTCGGTCCAGTCGGCGGCGCGGGCGTGGGCCGCGACATCCTCGAACCCGGTGGTGTGCTCGGCGATGAAGTCGCGGTCGATGATGCCGCCCTCGGCCTCGTCGAGGTCGAGCACCCGCTTCGTCATCCCGGTCAGCAGCGCCATGTCGCCACCCGGCCGGATCTGCAGGTAATGGTCGGCGATCTCGGTCACGCCGCCCAGCATCTGCGTCAGCCGCTGCGGGTTGCGGAACCGCAGCAGCCCCGTCTCGCGCAGCGGGTTCAGCACGATGATGCGGCAGCCGCGCTCTTTCGCCTTCTGCAGGTTGTGCAGGAACCGCGGGCTGTTCGAGCCGGTGTTCTGGCCGAGGAACAGCATGAGGTCGCAATGCTCGAAATCCTCGAGCGTGCAGGTGCCGACGGGCGAGCCGATGAACTCGGCCAGCGCCACGCTGGTCGTCTCGTGGCACATGTTCGAGCTGTCGGGCAGGTTGTTGTGCCCGTAGAGCCGGGCGAAGAGCTGCCACAGATAGGACGTCTCGAGGCTGGCGCGCCCCGAGGCGTAGAACACCGTGTCCTTGGGGTTCATCGGCTTCAGCGCGGCGCCGATCTCGGCGAAGGCGGTGGCCCAGTCGATCTCGACATAGCGGTCGGTGGCCGCGTCATAGCGCATCGGATGGGTCAGGCGGCCGGCGCGCTCAAGTTCGAGGTCGGTCCAGCCGCGCAGCTCGCTCACCGTGTGCTCGGCCATGAAGTCCGGGCCGCAGCGGGCCTTGACCAGATCCCAGATCGTGGCCTTGGCCCCGTTCTCGCAGAACTCGACGATATGGGGATTGGCGGGCTTGGCCCAGGCGCAGGACGTGCACATGTGCCCGTCGTTCTTGTTCTGGCGGCGCAGCGTGGCGAGCATGTCGAGGGTCAGGCCCTCGGCGCCCGCGACATGGCCCATTCCCTCAAGCGAGCCCCAGCCGCCGGCGGGTCCGTCGAAATGGGCGGTGTCGTCGCGCTGGTCGGCGGGGGTGTCAGCCATGGCTCATGTCTCCGATTGCAGTGTCGGTCGGTTCGTGGATGGGGCAGCGGTTGGCGCGCTCGCGGAACCCGGTCGAGAAGAGATAGGCGTCCCGCCGGGCGCGGTTGATCGCGCCCAAGGGCTGGTGCGCGGCCAGCCCGGTCCAGACCGAGAACCTCAGCCGGTCGTCGGCCGCCCGCGCCGCGGCCGCGTCGAACGAGGGCTGCGCCTCGACCCGCAGCCTTGCCACGGGCAGAAGCGGGCTCTCGTCCTCGGGCCACTCGACGCGCGGGTCCTCGACCGGCATCGTCTCGGGGTCGCGCATGAGCTGCGCGCACAGTTCCCACGTCATGGCGCCGGCGCGGGTGTCGCGGTCCATCGCCGCGCGGATCGCGTCGGGGTGGCCGATGGTGGCGATCTCCTCGCCGCTGTGGCGGGTCAGCGTGTCCGACACAGGCACCAGCGCATATTTCGCCACATAGTCCCCGTGCCGGAAGGGCACGGTCGAGAAGTAGCGCTCGCCCAGCGGATGGACGTTCAGCGCCCCGCCGAAGCTCTTGAGCGCCCGGCTTTCGAGCCCCACGGCCTCGATCCCCCGCTCGACCGTCCGCAGCGTGAGCGAGAGCGCCTTCTTCGCCCACTCCAGCCGGTCGGTGGTCAGCGCGAGCAGCTTGAGCGAGCGGGCGAAGTCGGCCGGGTCGGGCGAGGCGAACACCGGCGCGTTGACCATCAGGAAATCCTGCGCGTCGCCCTCGGCCCCGGGCAGGCGCGGCCCCTCGACCCCCAGCACCTTGAGCGCGATGCCGCGGGGCAGCGAGATGCTGTCGTCCAGGACGTCGCCGGGGTTGGTCGAGACGCGCAGGATCGCCGGGTGGTCGCCGGGCGTGGCGAACATCCCCTGCGCCAGTTCGGGCGGCAGGTCGGGCAGGACTGACAGCGTGCCGGTGAGATAGGCGTGGGCCTTGGCGTGCACCGCGCGCAGGCCGCGACCCTCGTCGCGCAGCGTGGTGGCAAGGATCGTGGCCAGCCCTTCCTCGACCGCGGTCAGCCCTTCGGCCTCGTCATCGCGCAGGGTTTCGAGGTCGGGCGAGTAGCGCAGGGCCGGTTTCATGGCGGCGGTCCTTTTCGGGGGGAGGCTTCAGGGGGTCTGCGGCGAACCGCCTGCGCCGGGACGGGGTTCCGCACGACCGTGCGTCCCTTGCCCCCGAGGGTTGCAGTTTTTTGGCAAGCGTGTCCACTCTATCCGGGCGACGTGCGGGTTGCGCG
>NZ_JBHMQU010000005.1:20855-96459 GCF_042435015.1 Paracoccus panacisoli
GGGCCGCAGCCCCTTCGACAGCAAGAGGATTCCCCGATGAGCAAGACCCTCCGCACCGCGCTCGCCACCGCGCTGACCGCCACGCTGGCCGTGAGCGCCGCCCTGCCGGCCGCGGCGCGCGACATCGTCGTGTCCTCGAAGATCGACACCGAGGGCGGGCTGCTGGGCAACGTCATCCTGCTGGCGCTCGAGAATGCCGGGCTGCCAGTGCAGAACCGGCTGCAACTCGGCGGCACGCCCATCGTGCGCGACGCGCTGCTGTCGGCGCAGATCGACATCTACCCGGAATACACCGGCAACGCCGCCTTCTTCCACAATGAGGGCGAGAGCCCGGTCTGGAAGGACGCGGCCAAGGCCTATGCCCGGGCGGCCGAGCTGGACAAGCCGAAGGAGCTGATCTGGCTCGACGCCGCGCCCGCCAACAACACCTGGGCGATCGCCGTGCGCCGCGACGTGGCCGAGGCCAACCACCTTGGCACCATGTCCGAGTTCGGCGCCTGGGTCGCGGGCGGGGGCGAGGTCAAGCTGGCCGGCTCGACCGAGTTCGTGACCTCGCCCGCCGCGCTGCCGGCGTTCCAGACGACCTATGGCTTCAGCCTTACCCCGCAGCAGCTGGTGCAACTGTCGGGCGGCGACACCGCGGCCACCATCGCCGCCGCGGCGCGCCAAACTTCGGGCGTCAACGCCGCGATGGTCTATGGCACCGACGGCGGGATCGAGCCCGCGGGCCTCGTGGTGATGGAGGACGACAAGGGCGTGCAGCCGGTCTATCAGCCCGCCCCCGTGGTGCGCGCCGCGGTGCTGGCGGAATATCCGGCGATTGCCGAGGTGCTGAACCCGATCTTCGCGGGCTTCGACCTTGCCACGCTGCAACAGCTCAACGCCCGAATCCAGGTGAACGGAGAGCCGGCCGATGCCGTCGCCCGCGACTATCTGCAGGGCAAGGGCCTGATCAAGTGAACCGCGGCGCGCCGGCCGCCCCGCGCCGGGGCCTGACCGGGTGACGACGATTGCCGCCGAGGGCGCGCGCGGGGCAGCCCGCGCGTTGAGCCTGCCGGGCACGGTCGCCGCGGTGATCGGCCTCGTCGGGCTGGCGCTGCCCTTCGCGCAGTTCCGCCCCAACCGGATCGCCGCCGGAGAGGCGGTGGGCCTTGCCGGCGCGCTCGGTCCGGCCGGCGCCCTCGCGCTCGCGGGCTTCGCCGTCGTCCTGCTCGCCGCCGTGAGCCGGCGCCTGCCCGGGGGGTGGCGCGCGGGCTTGGGCGGGGGCGGCGTGATCCTGGCGGCGCTGGCGCTGGGCCGGGTCGCCGCCACGCTGACCGCCGAGGCGGGGGCGCTGTCGCGCGTCGGGCCCGGCGCGGGGTTCTGGATGCTGCTGCTGGCGCTCGGGCTCATCATGGCGGACGGGGTTCACCGGCTGGGGCCGGGGCCGCGCGGGCGCTGGGCGCTGCTGATCCTCGCCGTGGTGGCGGTGGGGGTGCTGGTCGGGTCGGGCGCACTCGACCAGGTGTCGGTGATGCGCGAATACGCCGTCCGCGCCGCGCAGTTCCAGCGCGAGGCGCTGCGCCACCTTCTGCTCGCCTTCGCCTCGCTGGGGGCGGCGCTGGTGGTGGGGCTGCCGCTCGGCATCCTGGCCCACGCGGTGCCGCGGCTCAGGGCCGGGGTGCTGGGCGCGCTCGACGTGGTGCAGACGATCCCGTCGCTGGCGCTCTTCGGGCTGATGATCCCGCTGTTCGGCTGGGTCGCGGCCAACGTCCCCGGCGCGGCCGCGGCGGGCATCGCCGGGATCGGCGTCTTTCCGGCGCTCGTCGCGCTGTTTCTCTATTCGCTGCTGCCGGTGGTGGCGAACATGGTCGTGGGCCTCGACGGCGTGGCCCCGGGGGTACGCGAGGCCGCCGCCGGTCTCGGGATGACCCGCGCGCAGGCGCTGTGGCAGGTGCATCTGCCGCTGACCCTGCCGGTGGTGCTGGCGGCGGTGCGGATCGTGCTGGTGCAGAACATCGGCCTTGCGGTGATCGCCGGGCTGATCGGCGGCGGCGGGTTCGGCACCTTCGTCTTTCAGGGGCTGAACCAGACGGCGATGGACCTGATCCTGCTCGGAGCGCTGCCGACCATCGCGCTGGCGCTGGTGGCCGGGATCGCGCTCGACATCGCGGTGGCGCAGCTTGACCCCGCGCGGGCCGGGGCCGGTACCGGGGACGGGGCAGGGAGCGGATCGGAGCGCGGATGATCGAGATCGAGCACCTGACCCGCCGCTACGGCCCGCGCACGGTCGTCGACGACGTGTCGATGACCGTGGAACGGGGCCGCATCTGCGCCCTCGTCGGCACCTCCGGCTCGGGCAAGACCACGCTTCTGCGGATGATCAACCGGCTGGTCGAGCCGACCGCCGGCCGGGTCCGCATCGCCGGGCAGGACACCGCGACCATCCCCGGGCCGCTGCTGCGGCGGCGGATCGGCTATGCGATCCAGGGCCACGGGCTCTTCCCGCACCGCACCGTGGCGCAGAACATCGCCACCGTGCCGCGCCTGCTCGGCTGGGATGCGGCGCGGACCCGCGCGCGGGTGGACGAGCTGCTCGAGATGTTCCAGATGCCGCCGGCCGAGTTCCGCGACCGCCTGCCGCACGCGCTGTCGGGCGGGCAGCAGCAGCGCGTGGGCGTGGCGCGGGCGCTGGCCGCGCGGCCCGAGGTGCTGCTGATGGACGAGCCCTTCGGCGCGCTCGACCCGGTGATCCGGGCCAAGGCGCGCGACGACCTGCGGCGGGTGCAGCGCGAGCTGGGGACGACGCTGGTGATCGTCACCCACGACATGGCCGAGGCGGTCGAGCTGGGCGACCGCATCGCCGTGATGGATGAGGGGCGGCTGCTGCAATACGCCACCCCGCACGAGGTCGTGACCGCCCCCGCCACCGGCTTCGTCCGCGAGCTTCTGGGCGCGGGCGAGCGGCCGTTCCACCTGCTCTCGCTCGACCAGGTCGCGGGGATCGTTGAGCCGGGGACCGCCGACGGCCCGCCGCTCGCGCCCGGCACGAGCCTGCGGGACGCGCTGTCGGCCTGTCTCTGGAGCGGCCGTGCCGCCCTGCCGGTGGCGGGGGGCGGGGTCGTGACGCTCGACGCCCTGCGCCGGGCGGCGGCAGGGGGCGAGGTGAGGGACGGGGCGGAGGCGGCCCGCGATGCGGCGTCGCCGGGGGAGGCGCCCGGCGACGCGGGCGGGGCCGGCGCCCCTGACCAGCGCGCGCCGCGATGACCCGTCGGTTGGTCCTCGCAGTGCTCGCGCTGCTGCTGGTAGGGTTTCTCGCCGCGCCGCAGGCCTTTGCGCCGCTGCTCGCGCCGCTTGCCGCCAACAACGCGCCGGCGATCTATACCCAAAGCAGCCTGCTGGGGCTGACGCTCTCGCATCTGGGGCTGGTCGCGGCGGCGGTCAGCGCCTCGGTCGCCGTGGCGCTGGGGCTGGCGATCCTCGTCACCCGTCCGGCGGGCGCGGAGCTTCTGCCGCTGGCCCGCACCATCGCCGCGGTGGGGCAGACCTTTCCCCCCGTCGCGGTGCTGGCGCTGGCGGTGCCGGCCTTCGGCTTCGGCAGCGGGCCGACGCTGCTGGCGCTGTTTCTCTATGGCCTGCTGCCGATCTTCGAGAACGCCATCGCCGGGCTGGCCGGCCTGCCCGCCCCGGTCCGCGAAAGCGCCCGCGGGGCCGGCATGACCCCGGCGCAGATGCTGTGGCAGGTTGAGCTGCCGCTGGCGCTGCCGACCATCCTCGCCGGGGTGCGGGTCTCGGCGATCATCGCGCTCTCGACCGCCACCATCGGCTCGACGGTGGCGGCGCGGACGCTGGGCGAGGTGATCATCGCCGGGCTCCTGTCCTCCAACACCGCCTATGTGGTGCAGGGGGGCGTGGTGGTCGGCGTCCTCGCCGTGCTGATCAGCAACCTCTTCCGCGAGATCGAGCTGCGGCTCGTCCCCGCCGCGACCGACTAGGTGGCCGCGCCGGGGGCGCAGAGGGGACCGCTCAGGCGGGGCCGGCCTGCCAGCGCGCGAGGGCCGCGGCGAGGCCGGGGTCGAGCGTGCGCGCCCCGCCCGCGGGGTTGTGGCCCATCAGCCCGTTGGGGCACAGCCGGTCGTCGTCCCAGCCCGGGTGGTTGGCGACGGGGTAGAGGCACAGCCCCTCGACCCGCGCCCCGCGGCGGCGGGCGCGCGCCGTCTCGGCCATGACGTAGTCCAGCCATGCGCCGCGGCGATGCCCCTCGGTCCCCGTCTCGGCGATCACCAGCGGCCGGTCATAGCGCGCCGCGACCTCGACCAGCAGGTCCGAGAGCGGACGATAGATCGGGTCGTCCACGTCGATCGGCAGGCCGCCGTGGATCCACTGGTTGTTGAAATAGTAGTTGACCCCGACCAGATCGAGCCATTCCTCGCCGCCGCCGATCTGCGGCCAGATGCGGCCCGAGATCAGGTCGAAGGCCTGGAACTGCGCGTCGTGCCAGCCGTGCGCCTCCCACAGGGGGCGGCCGGTCCAGCCGGCGTGGTGGATGGCGATCAGCGGTTCGGCCATCAGGAACCGCGCCCGCGGGTCGATGGTGCGCAACTCGGCCGCCGCGGCCAGCCACGCGCGGGCGAGCTGCACCTTGAGCTCGAACCCCCGCCCGGCGGCGAAGGGGTTGAGGTAGCGCGCATCCCCCCCGGCCCACGAGAAGAAGCTGACCTCGTTCACCGGGCACCAGAAGGGCACGGCGTCGGTCAGGCTGCGCACGTGCTGCCCGACCGCGCGGGCGAAGGCGGCGAAGCGGGTGACGAAGGCGGGCGTCCAGATGTCGAGATCGTCGGGCCAGCCGTAGTGCAGCAGGTCCCAGACGATCTGGCTGCCGCTGTCGCGGGCGGCCTCGACCATCGGGGTGAGGCTGGCAAAGTCGTAGCGGCCCGGCGCCGTCTCGATCAGGTGCCAGCGCGCCGCGTCGCGGCAGGCGCGGATGCCCAGCCCCTCGAGCTGCGCATAGTCCTGCGCGGCGTGGGTGTCGTGGCCGGTCGCGGCGAGCACGTCGAGCCGCCGCCCGTCGCGGCGGCGGTGGGTCGAGCTTTCCCAGCCGCCCAGCACGAAGCTGTCGAAGGTCGCGGGCGGCGGGGCAGGGGGCTGCTCGGCCAGAACCTCGGTGAAGAGCCGCTCCCACTGCGGGACGACGACCTCGGCGGAATAGCTGGCGACGACATGGGCCCTGAGCCCCGCGCCGAGACGCGCGCGCAGGGCCGCGTCGCCGGCCAGGCGGCGGATCGCGGCGGCGACGGCGGCGGGGTCCTCGTGCGGGACGAAGAGGCCGGTCTGCCCGTCGGTGATCTGTTGCAGCGCGCCGTTGTCGGGGGTGGCGATGACGGGCAGGCCCGCGGCCCCCGCCTCGGCGATGACATGGGGCATCCCCTCGCCGCGCGAGAGCCAGCAGAAGACGTCCATCGCGGCGAGCAGCTCGGGCACGTCCTTGCGGTCGCCGGTGAAGATGATCCGGTCGCCCAGCGGCGCGGCCAGTCGGCGCAGCTCGTCGGCATATTCGGGCATGAAGGCGTCCGGCCCGCCCACGACCCCGAACCGCGCCTGCGGCAGGTCGGACAGGCTGAGGGCGGCGGCGATGAAATCCTCGACCCGCTTCTTGCGGTCGAGCCGGCCGACCCAGCCAATTAGTAACTCGCCCT
The DNA here is from genome assembly GCF_042435015.1 of Paracoccus panacisoli. NCBI lineage: Bacteria > Pseudomonadati > Pseudomonadota > Alphaproteobacteria > Rhodobacterales > Paracoccaceae > Paracoccus > Paracoccus panacisoli. Next base: position 26,531 of record NZ_JBHMQU010000005.1, read on the forward strand.
CGGCCACCCCCAGCGCGGCGCGCATCGGGGCGCGGGCGGCGGGGTCGAACTCGGCCAGGTCCACCATTGAGGGGATTTCCAGCGCGTGCTGCGGCCGGTCGGGCATCCGCCCCGCTGCCGCCGCGCGGATGCTGTCGCAGACGCCGACATAGCGGGCGGTGTGGTGCTTCGGCCCGGCCAGCGCCTCGCTGACCAGCCCGCCGTGCTCGATCAGCGGCGGGCGCAGCGCCAGCCGGTCGAGCGCGGGATAGATGTCGGCCACGTTCTGCGAGGACACCACGATGTCCGCCCCGGCGATCTTGCGGCGCAGATAGTCGATCGTGTCCTCGAAGCTGAGGCCGTAGGCGGTGGTGTCCACATGGACGCCGAGCGCGCGCAGCTGCTCGTGGCTCTGGTCGGGCATCCCCTCCTTGCGGAAGCAGGGGATGACGTCGATGCGGTAGCGCGTCCGGTCGAGCGTGCGGGCGAGCAGCCGCACCTCGGTCTCCTCGCCGCCGACGACGAGCCAGGCGAAGACCCACAGGATGCGGATCTTGCCGGCGTCGGGATGCGGCTCGGGGATGCGGCCGTCGGCCAGCGCCGCCGCGGCCGCGCGGTCGTCCAGCTCGCGCTGGCTGGGTGCGCCGGCCCCGTGGTGGGCCGGCTGCGTGTCGGCCGAGGCGGGGGCCGGGGTCAGCTGGGCCGCCTCGGCCTCGGTCAGGGGACGATGCTCATTCATGGGCGAACACGACCTGCAGGAACTCGGGCCGGTCGGCGACGAGGTGGCGCAGGAAGCCCGGGGCGTCGTCGTAGGGCACGACATGGGTCACCATGTGCCGGCGGATCGCGTCGCCCTCGGCCTGAAGCAGGCGGATGGTTTCCTGCGCCAGCCGGCGCTGGTCCCAGGCGTGGGCCACCGCGCGGGGCATCCGGTTGATCTGCGCGCAGCGCAGGTTCAGCCCGTTGTGGTGGAACTCTTCGCCCAGCCGCAGGCCGTCCATGCCGCCCTGATAGAAGGCGAGGTCGATCACCGTCCCCTGCGGGCGCAGCGCCTGCAGGCAGCGGTTGAGGCTGTCCGAGCGCGCGCGGGTCTGGAACACGAACTCGGCCCCCCGGCCCCCGACCTTGTGCCCCCACGACTTGGCGTGCTGCACGGCCTGGTCCTCGTCCATCGCCTCGAACCCCATGGCGCGGGCGATGTCCTGCCGGAAGGGCGAGGGGTCGACGACGACGATCTCGGACGCGCCCCCAATGCGGGCGAAGAGCGCACAGAACAGGCCCACCGTGCCGCCGCCCCAGACGAGCACCCGCCGCCCCTCGACGCCCGCGCCGAGGAACGGGACCGCGGCGCCGAACTGGTCGGCATCGGCGTGCAGGAGGCCGTTGGCCGCGATCGGCCCCATCTGCGCGACGAAGATGCCGAGCAGCGGGTCCATCCCCTCGGGCAGCTTCAGCAGCAGGTCATGGGCGGGGTGCGCGGTGTGGCCGGTCTTGTGGCCGAAGGTCGTGCCCACCACGTCGCCCACCCGGAACCCCGGCGCGCGGGCGTCGATGACGCGGGCGCTTTCCATGTAGCCGAGGAAGTTGACCGGGAAATGCGCCGACGCCTCGCCCGGGAAGAACCGGCCCAGCCCCTCGTCCCAGCGGGAATGGAGGTAGGGGTTCGTGCCCTTCATGAAGGTCAGCTCGGTCCCCGCCGAGAGCCCGGTGTACATGAGGTCTAGCCGCACCTGACCGTCGCCGGCCGGGCCCTCGTCATAGGCGAAGAAATACGGCTCGAGCGCGCGCTCGAACCCGAGCGAGCGGATGCGCCGGTGCTGGTGCGGCAAAGTCGGGGCCTTACGCAGAGGCTTGACGAAAGATGGGCTGCGGGTCAGCCCGCAGCCCCTCCATCTTCACAAGAGCCCCGGTTTCGGCGGACCGGCTGATCGCCAGCGCCACGCGATGCGTCTCGAGCGCCTCGGCATAGGGACAGCGGATGCGGTTGTCGCGGCCCATCACGGCCTCGACGAAATCGCGGTCCTCGCGCCAGACGGGGTCGCCGTCGGCGTGCCGGACCGGGCGGCCGCGGCCGGTGTCGATCATGATGTCGTGGTCGGTGATCTCCATCGCCAGCGCGTCCGAGAAGACGTGCAGCCCGACGCGGTGATTCCAGCGCAGCAGGCAGGTCGAGGCAAGGTTCGCCACCGCGCCCGAGGCAAAGCGCAGCGTCGCCGCCGTCGCGGTCGGCACCGTCAGGCCGGGGAAGTCGCCACGCTCGCGCTGCGCGTTCAGGCCGTAGACCTCGGTCACGTCCCCGGCGAGGAAGCGGGCGGCGTCGATGATGTGGGTGGCCTGCTCGACCACCTGTCCGCCGGACTTGTCGGCGCGCCACCACCATTCCGGGGGCGGCGTCTGGTCGATCCAGAAGCCCTGCATCAGATGGGCGGGGTTCTGCGCCAGATGTGCCCGCGCCTCGTCCATCGTGTCGAGATAGCGCCAGTGATAGCCGACGGCGGTGATCAGCCCCGCGCGCTCGACCGCGGCCGCGATATCCTCGGCGAGTTCGAGGTCCAGCGACAGCGGCTTTTCGACGAAGAACGGCAGGCCCCTGGCGATGCAGGCGCGCTCGGCGTCGCCGTGGGCGAAGGGCGGGATGCAGATGTAGACGGCGTCGAGTTCGGCCTCGGCCAGCATCGTGGCGTGGTCGGGATAGGTGGTGGCGCCCATGCGGCGCGCGGCCTCGTCGGCGCGGCCCTGGTCGGGGTCGGTGACCGCCACGACCGAGACGTCCGGCATCGTCTCGAGAACGCCGAAATGGCGGTGGGCGATGCCGCCCGCGCCGATGAAGCCCAGTCGTATCCGGTCCATAAGTCCCTCGTGCCTGCGACGCGCCGCGGCGCGCCAGATGGTGATGGTGTCGGCCGCCATGCGGTCGGCGGTGAAATGACGGTTGAGCCGGTCGCGCTGCGCCTGCGCGACGGCGGCGCGGGCGGGGGCGTCGGCCAGTGCGGCGGCCAGCGCCGCGGCGAGCGCGCGGCTGTCGCCGGGCGGGGTGAGCCAGGGGTGATCCGGTCCCAGCGCCTCGGTCGTGCCGCCGATGCGGGTGGCGACGACCGGCAGCCCGGCCGCCATCGCCTCGAGCACGACGAGCGGCAGCCCCTCGAAGGCCGAGGGCAGGACCAGCAGCGTGGCCTGCGCCATCCGCGCCGGCACGTCCTCGCACCGGCCGTGAAACCGCACCGCGGGGCCGAGCCCCAGCCGGTCGGCGAGGCGCTTGAGCCGGGGGCCGAGTGGTCCGTCGCCCACCATGTCGAGCGTCGCGTCCACCCCCGCGCGGCGCAGCCGGGCCAGCGCGAGCAGCAGCGTGATCGGGCGCTTCTGCGGGGTCAGCCGGCCGACGCAGAGGAGGCGGGGGGCGGAGCCCTCGGCCGGGTCGTCGGGCTGAGCCGCAGGCTGGGGCGGAGCGTCGACCGCGATGCCGTTCGGGATCGCCGCGACGGGCAGGGCGGGGCCGCTCATCCCGGACAGCGCCCGGCGCCAGCCCGCTGCCGCGGCACGCGACACGGCGATGACGGCATCGACGCGGCGCACCGCCTCGGCATAGTCGGCGATCTGGCCCGCGTCGGTCAGGAGCCACGGCAGATGCTCGGTGCGCACCACCGCCGCCCCGGCCTCGGCGGCGGCGTGGGTCAGGCCGTGGCCCTCCCACCCGATGCCGGCGTGGACGTGGACCAGCCGGGCCCCGGCCATGGCCGCGGGCCAGCCGTCGTCGGCCACGACCTGCGCGGCGAGACCCTGCGCCCGCGCCTCGTCGGCCAGCCTTTGGCCCGCCGCGTGGTCGGGAAAGGCCAGCGCCACGCCGACCCCCCGCGCCTGTGCGGCGGCGGCGAGCAGCAGCATGTGGCGCCCCACGCCCGAAGGCTCGGGGCTGTCGGTGGCGAGCAGCACCTCGACCTCAGACAGGGCCGGCATCGTTCAGCCCCCGGCCGCCGCCTGGGCATGGGGCACCGCGGCGGCCAGCCGGGGCGCGAGGCGGCGATGGATCGCCAGCGCCTGACCGACCACCTGGTCCATGTTGTAATAGCGGTAGCTGCCCAGCCGCCCGGCGAAGATCACCCCCGGCTCGGCATCGGCCAGCGCCTCATACCGCTTGAACAGCGCCTGGTTCTCGGGCCGCGGGATCGGGTAGTAGGGATCGCCCGTGTCCGACGGGATCTCGTAGGTGATCGAGGTCTTCGGATGCACCTGCCCGGTCAGGTGCTTGTACTCGGTGATCCGCGTCCACGGCACGTCCTCGGCCGGGTAGTTCACAACCCCCACCTCCTGGAAGCGGCGGCGGTCGTGGGTCTCGTGGCGGAAGCTGAGGCTGCGGTAGGGCAGATGCCCGAAGCGGTGCCCGAAGAAGGCGTCGATCGGGCCGGTATAGACCGTCAGCGGCCCACGGTCGGCGGCGGGCAGGTCGTGGAAATCCTGCCCGAGTGCGAGGTCGATGCGGGGATGGTCGAGCATCCGCTCGAACATCCGCGTGTAGCCGTCGCGCGGCATGGCCTGGAAGCTGTCGGTGAAATAGCGGTCGTCGTCCGAGGTGCGCGTCGGCACCCGCGCCGTCACCGACCGGTCGAGCTGGCTCGGGTCCAGCCCCCATTGCTTGCGGGTGTAGCCCTGGAAGAACGTCTCGTAGAGCGCCGTGCCCACCGCGCTCACCACCACGTCGCGCGAGGTGCGGATGTCGGCCACCGGCTCGGCCAGCGCCGCGAGGAAGGCCTTGGCGTCGGCATCGGTCCTGAGCCCCGCGCCGTAGAGCGCGTTGAGCGTGGTGCGGTTGATCGGCATCGGCACCCGCGCGTCGCCCACCTGTGCCAGCACCCGGTGCTCGTACGGGTGCCAGGCGGTGAAGCGCGAGAGATAGGCCACCACCTCGTCGCTGTTAGTGTGGAAGATGTGCGGCCCGTAGCGGTGGACGAGGATGCCCGCCGCGTCGCGGTGATCATAGGCGTTGCCGGCGATGTGGTCGCGCTTGTCCACGACCAGCACCCGCTGCCCCGAGGCCTCGGCCAGCCGCTCGGCCAGCACCGCCCCGGCAAAGCCCGCGCCGCAGATCGTCACGTCGTACTTGCGCGCCCCGCGGCGCAGGCCGGGGGCGGGAAAGCGGTCCGCGGGCGGGCAGGGCGCGGCCCGGCGCCGCACCGCGCGGTCGAGATGCGCGGCCATGCCGGCGAAGGTCGTGTCCCAGCTGAGCGAGGCGAGCGCCGCGTCGGCCTGATCGCGCCAGCCGGTCTCACCCCCCTGCGTCTGCGCCATCGCCGCGTCGCAGGCGGCGAGGAAGTTTGGCCCCGGCCCGGCGATATGGACCGCGTCGAGCGTGCCGTAGTGACGCTCAACATCCCGGACCGGGGTCGAGACGACCGGCCGCCCGGCGGCGAGATATTCGGGCGTCTTGGTGGGCGAGATGAAGCGCGTGGCCTCGTTCAGCGCAAAGGGCATCAGCGCCACGTCCCAGCCCGACAGATAGGCGGGCAGCTCGTCATAGGACTTCTGCCCCAGCCAGTGCAGGTTCGGTGCCTTCGGCAGGTCCTCGGGCGCGATCTTGGCGACCGGGCCGACCATCACGATCTGCCACGCCGGGCGCGCCACGGCGAGGCCCGCGATCAGCCCGAGGTCGAGCCGCTCGTCGATGACGCCGTAATAGCCGAGCCGCGGGCGCGGCAGGCGAGCCTGATCGGCGGGCTCGGCCAGCGGCCCGCGGGCGCGGGCGAAATGCGCCGTGTCCACCGACGAGGGGAAGGCGTGGATGTTGTCGTGGCGGGTGCGCTTCGCCTCCCAAATCGACCAGCCGCCGGTGAAGACGACGTCGGCCGCGGCCAGCAACGCGGTCTCGCGCGCGACCAGCTCGGGCGGGGCAAAGCGGAACGCCGACAGCTCGTCCATGCAGTCATAGACGACCGCCGCGGCCTCGACATGGGCGGCGACGGGCCACAGCATCGGGGTGTAGAACCACAGCACCGGCCGGCGGATGCCGGTCAGCCCGAGCATCTGGTCGAGCAGCCGCGACAGCGCCTTTTCCTGCTCGGCGGGCGTCCAGCGGTCGGGGACGCGGGGGCGGATCGACTGGACGGTGGTGCCCTCGAAGGCGTGGAACTCGAGATAGGGCAGGTGGTGGCTGGTGGGGATCGCCTCTTCCCAGAACAGTACCCGGCGGTGGGCGGCGAAGCGGCCGATCAGGTGCTGCGGGCGCTGGTGGACGAAATCCCAGCGAAGGTGGGAAAAGCAGATGATCGGCGGCTCGCCCCCATTCCGTGCCGGGTCAGAGGCCAGCGCCACGGGCCGCGCGGTGTCGAGCGTCTCGCGCTCCTCGAGGGGGCGGGCGTCGTTCATGCGGCATCCTTTCCTTCCCGCGCGCGGCGGATGGCCTCGATCTCGGCGCCGAGCCGGGCGATCGAGGCAGGCCAGCCCCAGCGGTCGAGCGCAACGGGGCGCGGGTCATAACGGTCGGCGGTGTCGATCAGCCGGCGCAGCGCGGCGGCGAAGGCGGGGCCTTCCGCGGCGGCAAGGCCAGTCTCGGGCGTGATGTACTGCAGCCCGCAGGTGAGGTCCGCGTTGGCCAGCACCGGCAGCCCGGCGAGCATGTATTCGGTCAGGATCGCCGGTGCCCCGTCGTCGCGGCCGCAGACCACGCCGACGCGGGCGCGGTTGATCTGGCGGTTGACCTCGTCATGCGGCATCGGCCCGACGATCTCGACGTCGAGCCCGCGCCGGGCGGCGTCGGCGCGCAGCTCGTCGGTCAGGTGGCCGTAGCCCACGACCAGCAGCGCCGTGGTGCCGGGGTTCGCCGCGAGCGCGTCGAACAGGACATGGTGGCGCTTGTAGGGCTGGGTGCAGGCCACATAGACCACGTCGCGGTCCTTGGGCGCCCCGGTCGGGTGGAACGTCTCGCCCGAGGCGAACTCGGGCCCGATCGGCAGCACCAGGGTGCGGGCGCCGGGGACGCGGGCGCGGATCGCCTCGGACTGCCATTCGGCGCCGGTCAGGAACAGGTCGAAGCGGGCGGCGACGTCGTCGGGGATGCGCAGCGCCGGCGCGTCGATCGAGTTGTAGATCCGCACCGCCCCCCCGCACGCGTCGAGCAGCGCGGCCTCCACCCCCAGGCCCCAGACGCAGAGAATGTCCGGCGCGCCCGCGGCGGCCAGATGCGCCCGCGCATCGGCCGAGCCGTAGGGCGCGGGGTGGCCGTCGGCGCGGAATACCCGCCGGGTCAGCCGCGGGCGGTCGGGATCGGGGGCGCCGGTCAGCCGCCCGGCGGCGCTGTCGGCGCGCTCGTCGTGGGCGGTCCAGCTCCAGATCTCGGCCTGGTCGACGAGGCCGGCGGCCACCGCGGCCAGGGGCAGGCGCTCGAGGTACCCGCCGGTCACGCGCGGCGGCCTGCGGTCGTCAGCGATGAGGGGAGAGGCGGCGGCGGACCAGTCGCGGCCGATATCGGCCGAGGGCGCGCCGGGGTGCGGATCGTCGCAGAAATCCGAGATGCAGACGATCCTGTTCGGGCCTTTCCCCATCTCGCACACGATCCCGCCAACCAGACTTCTTGTAACAGTCGGCATAGGATAATGTCGGAAGCGCCACAAGCCCCGAGCGCCCGGGCAGGGCGGAGGTTCGCCGAAGCTCGGGGCCGGGCGTCGGGCGGCGATGCGGCACCGCGCGACTCGACCGGACGTGAGGGGAACAGTGACGGGTCCCGGCGGAAAAGCAAGCGTTCTGTCGCAGGGGCGCGGCATCCGGCCCGCCCCGCGCGAACGGTGTCAGCGCTTCGCGTAGGCGGCCACGAACCCGTCGGCGACGTGGGTCGCGTGGGCCGCGGCGTCGAGCGGGTTGCACCCCGCCCCGCCCAGCTCGCGCTGGTGCAGCGCGGCCAGAAGGATCGGCGAGATGATGTCCATCGCCGCCATCCGCGTGTCCACCGGGCGCATCTCGCCGGCCGCGACGTGGACATCCAGCCGCTCGGCCAGCGCCGCGACGAAGGGATCGAGCATGGTGCCGAGGAAGCTCGGCCCCAGCACCGAGGCGCTCAGCGCCTCGATCAGCCCCATCGCCAGCATCCGGGCGATGGCCGGATCGTGCAACGCGGCCGCCGCGCGCCCGGCGGCGGCGTGGACCGAGGCCTCGAACGGCCCCTCGGGCATCCGGGTCGCGGCAAGCTGGTCCTCGGTCCCAACGGCGATGTGGTGCAGCACCGCCCGCACCACGTCCTCGCGCCGGCCGAAATAATGGCTCAGCGTCGAGACGCTGCAATTCGCCGCCGCCGCCAGCTCGCGCATGGTCGGCCACCCGGTTTCACGGTTGCACAGCCGCAGCGTCAGGCGCTCGAGCAGCTCGGCCCGGCGCTTGTCATAGCTGGCGTTGCGGCTGCCGCGCGGTCTCATGGGGCGCGCCGCGCGGGATACAGGTCAGGGGTGGCGAGGCGCATCGGTCTCGGGGACGGCAAGAGGGACAGGAAAGGGAATGCGGCGGACTATAAACTTTTGTTGCCTGATGCCAAATGACGATCCCGCGGGGTGACGCAGAATCGCCACACCCGCTGTATCGAAGCCGTTGGGCCGGCGGGTCCGTCGGCGATCAGGCTGTCGCTGCGATCGCCTTCACCGCGTCGGGAAGCGTGGCGAAATCGTCGAAGGCGCGCGCGTGGGGAAGGTCTTCGACGGGCGTGCGGCGGTAGCCGCGCGTGAACAGAAGCAGCGGTATTCCGGCGGCGGCCGCGCATTCGGCGTCGATCTCGCTGTCGCCCACCATCAGCGAGGACCCGCCGCCGCAGTCGGCCCGGGCCTGCCACAGCGGCAGGGGGTCGGGCTTGCGGCGGGGGCAGGAATCGCCGCCGATCACCGCCGTGAAGTGGTCGAGGAGCCCGAGATGGCGCAGCACCGCCCGCGCTGGCGAGACGGGCTTGTTGGTGCAGATGCCGAGCACATGACCGGCAGCCCGCAGCGTCTCGAGCGCCTCGGGGACGCCGGGGTAGGGGCGGGTCAGGCCCACCGCGTCGTCGTAGAGCGACGCGAACCGCGCCTCCATCCGCGCCTGCCGCGCGCGGTCGGTGATGTTATGCGCTGCAAGCAGGCAGCCGACGAGATGCGGCACGCCGCGCCCGACGAAGCCGCGGACGGTCTGCAGGTCAAGCGGCGCCAGCCCCTCGGACGCAAGCACGGCGTTGGCGGTGGCGTGAATGTCGGCGGCGCTGTCGATCAGCGTGCCGTCGAGGTCGAAGATGACGATCATGCCGGCCCCTTCGCCCGCGGTGCTAACGCCTGCGGTGCAGGCGGCGCAGGCATCGCCGCCCCGTGCACCGCGGTCAACCCTTGGCCCGCACTCACACGGGCGAAGGGTCAAGCCACGGGGGGGCTTCGGCGTAGATCTCGTCGATGATCTCGCGCACCATGTCGAGCGTCGCGGATTCGTCGCCGGCCCGGTGGCTGAGGATCACCGGCGAGGTCGCCTGCGGGTCGGCCACCGGGCGGAACACTACGTCCGACCGCATCTGCCGGGCCGACATCGGGATGATGCAGACCCCGGCCTCTGCGGCGACGAGGCCGAGGGCGGTCTGGATCTCGCGCACCTCCTGCACCTCGATCGGCCCGACCTCGGCCTCGCGCAGCAGCGTCAGCACGAAGTCCGCATAGCTCGGCCGCGGCTCGCTCGGGTAGATGATCAGCTTCCGTCCCCCCAGGGCCTTGAGCGGGATGGGCGCCGAGGTTTCCGACAGGGGCCAGGCGCGGGGCAGGGCGACGGTCAGCCGTTCCTCGCGCAGGGTCGTGCTGGCCACCCCGGGGTCGGCGTGGCGCAACCGGCCGAAGCCGATGTCGATCCGCCCCTCCTTCAACGCGGCGATCTGCTGGGTCGAGAGCATCTCGAGCAACTGGATGTCGAGCGTCGGCGCCCGACTGCGCAGCTTGCGGACCAGCCCCGGCAGACCGCCGTAGAGCGTCGAGGGCACGAAGCCGATCGAGAGCACCCGGTTCTGGTTGCGGCCGACGCGCCGGGTCGATTCGGCCATCTGCTCGACCCGGCCGAGGATCTGCAGCGCCTGTTCGTAGAAGAGCCGCCCGGCCTCGGTCATCCGCACGGGACGGGCGCTGCGCGACAACAGCTCCACCCCCAGCTCTTCCTCCAAGAGCTGGATCTGCCGGCTCAGTGGGGGCTGGGCGATATGCAACTGCTCGGCCGCGCGGGTGAAATTGCGCTCGCGGGCGACCGCGACGAAGTAGCGAAGCTGGCGCAGGTCCATGCGGTCATTCCTGTTGCGACGGGTATGCAGCCTCGCCGCGGCGCAGCACAGCGAGCCTCGCATCAGTCTATCATACCCTGAGGGTATCGCGGCAGATTCAAATGATGTTGGACCGACTCGCGGCCGGCCTGTCACATGGGCGACATGAACAAGCTCATCGCCCCCGCTGACACCGCACTGGCCGCCCCCGTCGTCGAACGGGTCGAGACGGTGCTGGTCGATCTGCCGACGATCCGGCCGCACAAGCTGTCGGTCGCCACCATGAACGGCCAGACGCTGATGCTGGTCCGCATCACCTGCAGCGACGGCGTCACCGGCGTCGGCGAGGGGACCACCATCGGCGGCCTCGCCTATGGTGGCGAAAGCCCGGAGAGCATGAAGCTCGCGATCGACCGCTATGTGGCGCCGCTGCTGATCGGGCAGGACGCGACGCGGGTGCAGGCGCTGATGGCCCGCGTGGGCTCGATGGTGAAGGAGAACCGCTTCTCGAAGTCGGCGGTCGAGACGGCGCTGCTCGATGCCCACGGCAAGCGGCTGGGACTGCCGGTCAGCGAGCTGCTGGGCGGGCGCCGCCGCGACCGGCTGCCGGTGGCGTGGACCCTCGCCTCGGGCGACACGGGCCGCGACATCGACGAGGCCGAGCGGATGCTCGACCTGCGCCGGCACCGCATCTTCAAGCTCAAGATCGGGGCGCGGCCGCTCGCCGACGACATCGCCCACGTGGCCGCGATCAAGCGGGCCCTGGGCGAGCGGGGCGCGGTCCGCGTCGACGTGAACATGGCGTGGAGCGAGGCGGACGCCGCGCGCGGCATGGCGGCGCTGGCCGATGCCGGCTGCGAGCTGGTCGAGCAGCCGGTCGCGCAGGCGTCGGCGCTGGGCCGGCTGGTGCGCCGCTTCCCCTTGGCGCTCATGGCCGACGAATCGCTCACCGGCCCGGATTCGGCCTTCGAGATCGCCCGCGTCCACGGCGCCGATGTCTTCGCCGTCAAGCTCGAGCAGTCGGGCGGCGCCTTTGCCGCGCTGCGGGTGGCCGCGATCGCGGATGCGGCGGGGATCGGGCTTTACGGCGGCACGATGCTCGAGGGCGCGGTCGGCACCATCGTCTCGGCGCACGCCTTCGCCACCTTCGCCAACCTGCAGTGGGGGACCGAGCTCTTCGGCCCGCTGCTGCTGACCGAAGAGATCCTGCGCGAGCCGCTGGACTACAGCGACTTCCACCTGACCGTCCCCACCGGGCCGGGCCTGGGGATCGCGCTGGACGAGGACCGCGTCGCGGCGTTCGCCCGCGACGGGTTCGACCGCAAGAGAGGATAGGCCGATGCTGTTTCACGTCCGCATGGATGTCTCGATCCCCCGCGACCTGCCGGCCGACGCGCGCGCCGACCTGCTCGCCCGCGAGAAGGCCTATTCCCAGGCGCTTCAGTCGTCGGGCAAGTGGCGCCACATCTGGCGGATCGCGGGTGAGTACGCGAACGTCAGCATCCTCGACGTCGCCGACAACGATGAGCTGCACGAGATCCTGTCGGGTCTGCCGCTCTTTCCCTTCATGAAGATCACCGTGATGCCGCTGCTGCGGCACCCGTCCGCCATCCGCGCGGACGACAGCTGACACCCCGCGCGGGGCCGGCCGAGGAACCGCCCCCCGCGTCCCCAGAAGATCACGTCATACCGGAGGAGAACCCATGAGCGTGAAGATCTACGACCGCCCCGATGTGCAGGCGTTCCTGCGCGAACTCAGCGGCCTGAACAGCGACACCGGCAACGACCGGATGAAGCAGATCACCCACCGGCTGATGTCGGATCTGTTCCGCGCCATCGACGATCTGGACATCACGCCCGACGAATACTGGACCGGCGTCGCCTGGCTGAACGATCTCGGCGCGGCGGGGCAGGCGGGGCTGATCTCGCCCGGTCTCGGCGTCGATCACTTCATCGACGAGCGGCTGGACGCCATCGACGCGGCGATGGGGATCGAGAACCCGACGCCCCGCACCATCGAGGGTCCGCTCTATGTCGCGGGCGCCCCGGAATCGACCGGCTTCGCGCGGCTGGACGATGGCACGGCCGAGGGTCAGACGCTGGTGATGCACGGGGTCGTCCACGACGCCCAGGGCCGCCCGCTGCCCGGCGCCAAGGTCGAGGTGTGGCACTGCGACACCCGCGGGTTCTACTCGCACTTCGATCCCACCGGCCAGCAGGCGCCCTTCAACATGCGGCGCACGATCTATGCCGACGAGAACGGCCGTTACAAGTTCCAGTCGATCCTGCCCTCGGGCTACGGCGTCCCGCCCGGCAGCCCGACCGAAAAGCTCCTCTCGGCGCTGGGCCGGCACGGGCAGCGTCCGGCGCACATCCACTTCTTCATCAGCGCCGACGGCCACCGCAAGCTGACCACCCAGATCAACATCGAGGGTGATCCGCTGATCGACGACGACTTCGCCTATGCCACCCGCGAGGGGCTGGTGCCGAAGATCAACGAGCGCACCGATGACGAAAGCATCAACGCCAACGGCCTGAACGGCCCGTTCGCCGAGATCGAGTTCGACATCTACCTGACCGCGCTGGTGGACGGCGTGGACAACCAGATCAACGAACAGCGGCGCCGCGCGGCCGCCTGACGGCCCGCGACCCGCACCCCGCCCCGAACATCCCCGACATTTGAGCGGGGGCCCGCGCCCGAACCGGCGCGGCCCCCGGGAGGAGACCTCATGTCCGCGATCATCGACAAGGCGCGCGATCTCGACCAGCTGCTGGCGACCGCCGTCGAAGACAATCCCGAGACCGGCGTGTTCCGCTGCCGCCGCGACATCTTCACCAACCCCGACCTGTTCGAGCTCGAGATGCGGCATCTCTTCGAGGCGAACTGGGTCTATCTGGCCCACGAAAGCCAGATCCCCGAGGTGAACGACTACTACACCACCTGGATCGGCCGGCAGCCGATCGTCATCACCCGCGACAAGACCGGCGCGCTGAACGCGGTCATCAACGCCTGCGCCCACAAGGGGGCGATGCTCTGCCGGCGCAAGCACGGCAACAAGGGCAGCTTCACCTGCCCGTTCCACGGCTGGACCTTCTCGAACACCGGCAAGCTGCTGAAGGTGAAGGACGAAAAGACCACCCAGTATCCCGAACAGTTCAACAAGAACGGCTCGCACGACCTGACCAGGGTGGCGAAGTTCGAGAACTACCGGGGCTTCCTCTTCGGCAGCCTGAACCCGGATTCGCCCTCGCTGGAGGACTATCTGGGCGAGGCCCGCGTGATCATCGACCAGATCGTCGATCAGGCGCCCGACGGGCTCGAGGTGCTGCGCGGCAACTCGTCCTACATCTACGACGGCAACTGGAAGCTGCAGATGGAGAACGGCTGCGACGGCTATCACGTCAGCTCCGTCCACTGGAACTACCAGGCCACCATGGGCCGCCGGAAGGAAGAGGGGACCAAGGCCGTCGACGCCTCGGGCTGGTCGAAATCGGTCGCCGGCGTCTACGGGTTCGAGAACGGCCACATCCTGCTGTGGACCAACACCATGAACCCCGAGGTGCGTCCGGTCTGGGCCCACCGCGACGAGATCGCCGCCCGCGTGGGCGAGGAACGGGCGAAGTTCATCGTCGGCCAGACCCGCAACCTCGGCCTCTATCCGAACGTGTTCCTGATGGACCAATTCTCGACCCAGATCCGGGTCGTGCGGCCGCTGGCCGTGGACCGGACCGAGGTCAGCATCTTCTGCTTCGCCCCCAAGGGGGAAAGCGCCCAGGACCGCGCCACCCGCATCCGCCAGTACGAGGATTTCTTCAACGTCTCGGGCATGGGCACCTCGGACGACCTCGAGGAGTTCCGCGCCTGCCAGACCGCCTATGCCGGCACCGCCGCGCTCTGGAACGACATGTCGCGCGGCGCGCCGCTGTGGGTCGAGGGCCCCGACGAGAACGCCCGCCGCATGGGGCTGAACCCGCAGCTGTCGGGCGAACGCTCCGAGGATGAGGGGCTGTTCGTGCGTCAGCACGCCTATTGGCGCGAGGCGATGCAGTCCGCGCTCGAGACCGAGCGCCGCAGCGCCGGCCAGATGCTGGAGGCCGCGGAATGACCCGGATCGACACCATGACCCCCGCCGCCAGCCAGAGCGTCCAGCCCGGCTTTTCCCACGCCGCGATCTGCGCCTTCCTCTACCGCGAGGCGCGCCATCTCGACGACCGCGAGTGGAAGGCGTGGCTCGACTGCTACGCGCCCGACGCGAGCTACTGGATGCCGGCCTGGGACGACGACGACCGCATCACCGAGGATCCGCAGTCGCAGATCTCGCTGATGTACTACCCCGACCGCGACGGGCTCGAGGACCGGGTGTTCCGCATCGAGACGGAACGCTCGGGCGCCTCGACGCCCGAGCCGCGCACCAGCCATTCGGTGACGAATGTCGAGGTGCTGGCCGACCGCGGCGACGAGGTGGACGTGCGCTACAACTTCCACACGCTCAGCCAGCGCTACAACACCACCGATCAGTTCTTCGGCACGACCTTCGTCACCCTGCGCCGTCAGGGCGACGGGATGGTGATCGCGGCCAAGAAGATCGTCCTCAAGAACGACTACATCCGGCAGGTCATCGACGTCTATCACGTCTGACCGCCGGGCACCGGACCGAGGAGGGGTTCCATGTCCAGCTATACGATCGCGCTGAACTTCGAGGACGGGGTGACCCGCTTCATCGACTGCGGGGCGGGGGAAAAGGTGCTCGACGCCGCCTACCGCGCCAAGATCAACCTGCCGATGGATTGCTCGGACGGCGTCTGCGGCACCTGCAAGTGCCGGGCCGAGCGCGGCAGCTATGACCTGGGCGACGACTACATCGAGGATGCCCTGACCGAGGACGAGGCCGCCGAGGGGCTGGTCCTCACCTGCCAGATGACCGTCAGCAGCGACTGCGTGCTGGCGGTGCCGGTGCCGTCCACCGTCTGCAAGACCGGCCAGCAGAAGTTCGCCGCCACCGTCGCGAGGGTCGCGCCGCACAAGGACGCGGCGATCGTGCTGGAACTCGACGTGGAGGGCGCGGCTCCGGTGTTCCTGCCCGGCCAGTACGTCAACATCGACGTGCCGGGCAGCGGCGATCACCGCAGCTATTCCTTCAGCACCGCGCCGGCCGAGGGGCGGGTGGGCTTCGTCATCAAGACGATCCCCGGCGGGCTGATGAGCGGCTGGCTGGCGCGCGCCGCGGTGGGCGACCGGATCGATATGACCGGCCCCCTGGGCAGCTTCTACCTGCGCGAGCCGGTGCGCCCGCTTCTGTTCCTCGCCGGCGGGACCGGGCTGGCGCCGTTCCTGTCGATGCTCGAGGTGCTGGCGCGGGCGGGCTCGACGCAGAAGATCCACCTGATCTATGGCGTCACTCGCGATCTCGACCTGGTGCTCGAGGACGAGATCGCGGCCTATGCGGCACGGCTGCCGAACTTCACCTACAGCACCGTGGTGGCCGACGAGGCGTCGGCGCATCCGCGCAAGGGTTGGGTCACCCAGCACATGCCCGACGACCTGACCGACGGGGGCTTCGACCTCTATCTCTGCGGGCCGCCCGCGATGGTCGATGCGGTGCGCCGGCATCTCGACACGACCGGCGTCGCGCCCGCGAACTTCCACTACGAGAAGTTCACCCCGAACGCCCCCGCCGGCGCCGCCGCTGCCACCGACACCGCGGACGCCGCATGAGCGGCGCCGTCTTTGCGGGCCGGTTCGCGGGCAAGGTGCTGGTCGTCACCGGCGCGGCCCAGGGCATCGGCCGTTCCGTGGCGCTGCGCGCCGCCGCCGAGGGCGGGCGCGTGCTGCTGGTCGACCGCGCCGACTTCGTCGCCGAAGTCGCGGCCGAGGCGGCCGGCAGCGCCGGCGAGGCCTCAGCCTTCACCGCCGATCTCGAGACCTACGCCGGGGCCGAGGCGGCCATGGCCCATGCGGTCGAGCGCTTCGGCGGCATCGACATCCTGATCAACAACGTCGGCGGCGCGATCCGAATGCGTCCCTTCGCGGCCTTCGAGCCGGAACAGATCGACGCCGAGATCCGCCGCTCGCTGATGCCGACGCTCTACTGCTGCCGGGCGGTGCTGCCGCATCTGTCGGCGCGCGGCGGCGGCACCATTGTCAACGTCTCGTCGAACGCCACCCGCGGCATCCACCGCGTGCCCTATTCGGCGGCCAAGGGCGGGATCAACGCCATCACCCAGTCGCTGGCGATGGAGCTGGCCGACCAGAACATCCGCGTGGTGGCCACCGCCCCCGGCGGCACCGAGGCCCCGCCCCGCCGCGTCCCCCGCAACGCCGAGGGCGACACCGACGCCGAGCGCGCGTGGATGGCCGAGGTCGTGGCGCAGGTGAAGCAGTCGGCCTTTCTGCACCGCTACGGCACCATCGACGAACAGGTGGCGCCCATCCTGTTCCTCGCCTCGGACGAGGCGGGATACATCACCGGCAGCATCCTGCCGGTGGCCGGGGGCGATCTGGGCTGAAACGGCCCGGTCCCCCAACGACCAACTGGGAGGAGGAAACCCCGAAGATGAGAACCCTGGACGTCAATGCGGCGATCGACCGAAGCCCGTTCGGCCGCTTTCAATGGATGGTGGTGGCGCTCTGCGGCATCCTGCTGATCGTGGACGGCTACGACGTGTTCGTGGCCGGCACGGTGCTGCCGACGCTGATCAAGGAATGGGGCCTGACCAAGCCGCAGGCCGGCGCGCTGCAGGCCTGGGCGCTGTTCGGGATGATGTTCGGCGCGTTGGTGCTCGGCTCGCTCGCCGACCGGATCGGGCGCAAGAAGGGCGTGGCGATCAGCTTCGCCCTGTTCACCACGGCGACGGTGCTGACCGGCTTCGCCGAGACGCCCGAGCAGTTCAAGGTGTTCCGCTTCATCGCCGGCCTCGGTTGCGGCGGGCTGATGCCCAACGCCGTCGCGCTGATGAACGAATACGCCCCCAAGCGCCTGCGCGGCACGATGGTGGCGATCATGTTCTCGGGCTACTCGGTGGGCGGGATGGTGGCCGCCGCGCTCGGCATCGGGCTCATCCCCAGTTTCGGCTGGCAGCCGATGTTCTTCGTGGCCGCGCTGCCGCTCGCGCTGCTGCCGCTGATCCTGTGGCGGCTGCCCGAGTCGCTCGGCTTCATGATCCGTCAGGGCCGGCAGGACGAGGCGCGCCGCATCCTGGCGCTTATCGACCCGACCGTGCCGGCCGACGCGCAGCTCGTCTATACCGAAAGCAAGGGCAAGTCCGCCTCGGTGGCTGAGCTCTTCCGCCATGACCGGGCGCTGCGCACGGTGATGCTGTGGGTGTCGTTCTTCTGCTGCCTGCTGCTCGTCTATCTCCTCTCGTCGTGGCTGCCGAAGCTGCTGCAAGAGGTCGGTTACGCCGAGAAGGCGAGCCTCTTGAGCCTCTTCTCGCTCAACTTCGGCGGCATGGTCGGCGCGATTGCCGGTGGCCGGCTGGGCGACCGCTTCGGACTGCCGCGGGTGGTGGTGGCGTTCTTCGCCCTGGCCGCGGTGTCGATCGGGCTGATCGGCTTTGCCCCCTCGGCCACGCTGCTTTTCGTGCTGATCTTCGTGGCTGGTGCCACGACCATCGGGACGCAGATCCTGCTCTATGCGAGCGTGGCGCAGCTTTACGACCTGTCGGTGCGCGGCTCGGGCCTCGGCTGGGCGTCGGGTGTGGGCCGGGTCGGCGCCATCGTCGGGCCGACGCTGGGCGGGGTGCTGCTCGCCCAGCAACTGCCGCTGCGCGAGAACTTCCTGATCTTCGCGGTGCCCGCGGCGATCTCGGCGCTCGCGATGGTGGTGTTCGCCCTCGCCAACGCCCGCGACCGGCCCCCGATGCTGGCCGCCGCCTGACTGCGGCGCGGCGCCGGTCAGCCCGGCGCCCGCCCTGATCCGCCGAGCGAGGGGCCGGGACCGTCCCGGCCCCTCGTCCCATCCGCCCCAACCCCGGCCCGGAGACCGCCCATGCCCACCCCCGCACCCCCCGCCGCCAACCCCCACGCGGGCAAGCCCTGCATCCTGTGCGTGGCGATCACCGGCTCGCTGCCGACGAAAGAGAACAACCCGGCGGTGCCGATCACCATCGCCGAGCAGGTGGAATCGACGCAACAAGCCTTCGAGGCTGGCGCCACCATCGCCCATTGCCACGTCCGCGACGACGCGGGGAAACCGACCTCCGACCCCGAGCGCTTCGCCCGCCTCAAGGAGGGGATCGAGACGCATTGCCCCGGCATGATCGTCCAGCTCTCGACCGGCGGCCGCTCGGGCGCCGGGCACGCGCGGGGCGGGATGCTGCCGCTTTCGCCCGACATGGCCAGCCTCTCGGTCGGGTCAAACAACTTTCCGACCCGGGTCTATGAGAACCCGCCCGACCTCGTGGACTGGCTCGCGGCCGAGATGCGGACCTACGGCGTCAAGCCCGAGATCGAGGCGTTCGACCTGTCGCATATCCTGCAGGCGAAGAAGATGGCGGACGACGGGCGGCTTGAGGGGGTGCCCTACGTCCAGTTCGTGATGGGGGTGAAGAACGCGATGCCCGCCGACCGGGACGTGTTCGACTATTACATCCGCACCGTGCAGCGGCTGTTCGGGGCCGACGCGCCGTGGTGCGCGGCGGGGATCGGGCCGGCGCAGATCGTGCTGAACGAGTGGGCGATTTCCTCGGGCGGGCACGCGCGCACGGGGCTCGAGGACAACGTGCGGCTGGACCGCGACCGCCTCGCGCCGTCGAACGCGGCGCTGGTGCGGCGGGCGGCGGAGCTGTGCGCGCAGTATGAGCGCCCGGTGGCGAGCTGGCAGCAGGCCCGGGCGATCCTGGGGCTGCGGGCCGCATGAGCGAGGGCGCATTTCAGTAAACAGGTTGACATAGTTTCTGGTGCGGCGGCATCCTTTGCGCGACGAGGACCGGCACGGACCGGCAGTTTTCAGCGGACGGAACAGCCCATGCGCGCCATTGTCCTGCACGAACGGGGAACCCATGGGCCGCGCCTGACCGAGCGGGCCGTGCCTGAGCGTCCCGCCGACGGCGTGCTGGTGCGGATGCTCTCCGCCTCGGTGAACCGGGTCGACCTGTACATGCGCGACTCGGGCCAGGGGATCACGCACGACCTGCCGCTGGTGATGGGCGTCGACGGGGTGGGCGAGGTGCTAGAGACTGGTCCCGGCTCGGCCTTCCGGCCGGGCGACCGGGTGATCCTCTACCCCTACGACTTCTGCGGTCGCTGCCGGCATTGTCTGGCCGGCGACCAGCCGCTCTGCCTTCGGGCGCGGATCATCGGCGAGCATATCGACGGCACCTTCACCGAGGTGATGGCGGTGCCGGAACGCGCGCTGCTGCCGCTGTCGCCCGCGGCCGACCTGCACGCGGCGGCGACGCTGGGGGTCGCCTATCTCACCGCGTGGCGCATGGTGCTGGGCCGCGTGCCGGCCGGGCCGGGGCAGGTGGTGTTCATCCAGGGCGCCGGGGGCGGTGTCGCCCACGCGGCGCTTCAGCTTGCGCGGATGGCCGGGGCGCGGGTGATCGTCTCGACCACCGGGGCCGGGAAGCTCGCGCATTTCCAGGCCGAGGGCGTCGCCGCGGTCGACTATCGGGACCCCGAGATGGTCGCGCAGGTGCTGGCGCTGACCGGCGGCGCGGGGGCCGATATGGTGATCGACAACGTCGGCGCGGCAAGCTGGGCGCAGTCGCTGCGGGTGCTGGCCCGTGGCGGGCGGCTGATGACCTGCGGCGCGACCACCGGGGCGCATCCCTCGGCCGACATCCAGCGTCTGTTCGTGCGCCAGCTTTCGGTGCACGGCTCGACCATGGGCAGCCTCGAGGAGTTCCGCCGCCTGCTCGCCGCCTTCGAAAGTGGCGCCTTCCGCCCGCCCATCGACAGCGTCTTTCCGCTGGCCGAGGTGCCTGCGGCCTTCGCGCGGCTTGAGGCGGCCGAGCGGCTGGGCAAGATCGTCATCGACATTGCCGATTTGAGGGGCGCCGAACCGGAGGCCACCACGCCATGAGCTACCGCAACATCCTCGTACGCCGCGAGGGCGGGGTCGGCATCGTCACGCTGAACCGCCCCGAGGCGCTGAACGCGTTGAACCTCGAGATGACGACCGAACTGGGCGATGCGCTCGCTGCGTTCGAGCGCGACGGGGGGATCGACGCGATCGTGCTGACCGGCTCGGACCGCGCCTTCGCCGCCGGGGCCGACATCAAGGAGATCGCGGAGAAGAGTTTCGCCGAGGTCTTCGACGAAGAGTTCATCACCGCCACGTGGGAGAACGTGGCCCGCTGCCGCAAGCCCACCCTCGCGGCGGTGTCGGGCCATGCCGTCGGCGGCGGGTTCGAACTGGCGCTGATGTGCGACATCATCATCGCCGCGGAATGCGCCCGCTTTTCCCTGCCCGAGGCGCGGATCGGAATCATTCCCGGCGCCGGCGGGACCCAGCGGCTGACCCGCGCGGGCGGCAAGGCGCTGGCCATGGACATGATCCTGACCGGCCGGCGGCTGACCGCGGCCGAGGCGCTGGCCGCGGGGCTGGTCAGCCGCGTGGTGCCGGACGGCGAGCATCTGGCCACCGCCATCGCCTTGGCGGCCGGGATGGGCGAGGCCTCTCGGCCGGTGCTGATGATCGCCAAGGAGGCCGTGAACAAGGCCCATGAGACGCATCTGGCCGAGGGCATCCACCTCGAACGGCGGCTGCTCTATTCGACCTTCGCGCTCGAGGATCGGCGCGAGGGGATGACGGCGTTTGCCGAAAAGCGGCCGCCGCGCTTCCAGAATCGCTGAGCTGCGGCGCTAGAGGTGCGGGCGGATTCCGCCCGACACCGCCAGCATCTCGCCGGTCAGGAACCCAGCGTCCTCGCGCAGGAACGAGGCGATGGCGGCCGCGGTCTCGGACGGCTCGGCCATGCGCGGGTTCATCGCCGCGTTGACCAGCCGTGCGGCCTCGGCCGCGGGAATGTTGCGCGTGACCGAGGTGCGGGTCAGCCCGGGCGCCACGCAGTTCACCGTGACGGCGGGCGCGAACTCGGCCGCGAGGCTGCGGGTGAGCGAGGCGACGGCGGCCTTGGCGGCGGCGTAGTCGGCCTGCCCGGCCTCGCCCCCCAGCACGATGCTGGCGACGTTGACGATCCGCCCCCAGCCGCGGGCGAGCATCCCTGGAGCGAAGGCGCGGATGAAGTGGAACCCGCCCATCAGGTTCAGGTCGAAGGTGGCTCGGAACTGCGCCTCGGTCATCTCGAGGAACGGCGTGTAGAGCCGGTCCGAGCGCAGCCCGCCGACAAGGTTCACGAGGATGTCGACCCGCCCCAGTTCCGCGAGCGCTGCTTCGGCAAAGGCCGCGGCCTCGTCGCTGCGGGTCACGTCGGCGCGCGGGCAGGCGACCTGCAGGGCAGGTGAGGCGTCGGCCAGCCATGCCTGCGCCTCGGCCAGACGGCCGCCCGAGATGTCGGTGAGGGCCAGCCCCGCCACCCCGTCCTCGACCAGCCGCGCGACCACCGCCCGGCCCATCGGGCCGCCGGCCCCGGTGACCGCCGCGATCCGCCCGGCGAGCGGCGCAGTCACGCCAGCCCCATCTCGTCCCGCAACATCTTCCTGAGCGCGAACTTCTGGATCTTGCCCGAGGCCGTGGCCGGCAGCGCCTCGCGGATCTCGAGCCGTTCGGGCCAGTACTGCACCGCAAGCTTGTGCGCGCCGAGGTGGCGTTTCATCTCGTCCATGTCGAAGCTGGCGCCGGGTTTCAGCGTGACGAAGGCGCAGGCGCGTTCGCCCAGCCGCTCGTCGGGATAGGCGACGATGGCGACCTGATGGACGGCCGGGTGCTTGAAGAGGATCGATTCGACCTCGAACACCGGGATGTTCTCGGCCCCGCGAATGATGATGTCCTTGGACCGCCCGGCGATGCGGATATAGCCGCGCTCGTCCATCCGCGCGACGTCGCCGGTGTCGAACCACCCGTCGGCGTCGGTGCCGTTCCACTCGGGCCGTTTCAGATAGCCGCCGAAGTTCGAGCAGGCGCGCACGAACAGCTCTCCCGCCGTGCCCGTCGGGCAGACGTTGCCCGCGTCGTCGCGGATCTGCAGCTCGACGCCGGGCAGGGGGCGGCCGTCGGTGTTGACCGAGCGCTCGTCGTCGTCGGCCGGATCGACCAGCGTCACCGCGCCGTTCTCGGTCATCCCCCAGGCCGAGATGACCTTGGTGCCGGTCATCACCTTGCGCGCCCGCTCGACCACCGGGCCGGGGATCGCGGCGCCGGCGCAAAGGAAGGTGCGCAGCGACGAGCTGTCGAAGCGGTGGTCCTCGACCGCCTGCGTCAGGTCCATCAGGAACGGCGTCGAGGCCATGGTGAAGGTGATCCGGTCGCCCTCGACCATCTGCGCCTTGAGCCGCCGGTCCCAGGTGTCGAACAGGATCGACCGCGCCTTGAGGTAGATCGGCATCAGAAGCCCGTACATGAAGCCGGTCTGGTGGGCCATCGGCGAGGCCATGGCGATCACGTCGTCGGACCCGAGCCCCAGCCTGTCGGCATAGGCGATGATGTTGGAATACATCGTGTTCGAGGTGTGCATCACCCCCTTCGGCTCGCCCGTCGTGCCGCTGGTGTAGATCAGCTGGTTCACATCGTTGGGACCGGGGCGGTTGGCCGTCACGATCCGGTCCAGATCGGGATCGGAGTCGAAGGCGGGGTTGGCCAGCAGCGCATCGAATCCGTTGTCGCCTGCCGCACCGTTCACGACGATATGCTCGAGTTGCGGCAGCTGTCCGCGCATCCCTTCGGCCATGGCCGCGTGATCGAAGCCGCGGAAGACCGAAGGGACGATGAAGACGCGGGATTCGCCGTGGCGCAGCATGAACAGCAGCTCGTGCTCGCGGAAGATCGGCATGACCGGGTTGAAGACCGCCCCGATCCGCGCGCAGCCGAGATAGGTCGCCACGAACTGCCAGCTGTTGGGAAGCTGGCACGTCACCACGTCGTTCCGGCCGATCCCCAGCCGGGTCAGCCCGACCGCGGCGCGGTTGGCAGCGCGGTCCAGCTCGGCCCAGGTCAGGTCGTGGCGCAGCCCCTCGGCCCCGGTGATCGAGCTGACCGCCAGCCGGTCCGGCCCCGCCGCGAGCGCCGCGGCGAAATAGCCGTTCACCGTCTTGTCGGGCCAGAAGCCGGCGCGGGTCATCGCCTCGCGCCGCGGCTCGATCAGGATCGCGTCGAAGTCCATCGGTCTCTCTCCTCCCCCAAGGTTGGGCCGCGGGTCCTCAGCCCGTGACCGCGTCCCGCCCGGCACGCTCGCGGGCGATGATGTTCTTCATGATGTGCGCGGTCCCGTCCCCGATCTGCAGGCCCAGCACGTCCTTGAGCCGCTGCGCGAAGGGCAGG
This sequence comes from Paracoccus panacisoli, assembly GCF_042435015.1. Taxonomy (NCBI): domain Bacteria; kingdom Pseudomonadati; phylum Pseudomonadota; class Alphaproteobacteria; order Rhodobacterales; family Paracoccaceae; genus Paracoccus; species Paracoccus panacisoli. The sequence goes on from NZ_JBHMQU010000005.1 coordinate 50,120, forward strand.
TCGCCCGCATAGCCGGCGTGGCCGTGGATCAGGATGCAGGCGTGGATCGCCTCATAGGCCAGCAGGGGCGGCCACCACTTCGTCATCGCCGCCTCGGCGGTGTGGGGCAGGCCGTTGTCCTTGAGCCACAGCGCGTTCATCGACAAGAGCCGCGCCGCCGCCAGCCGCGTCTCGAAATCGGCCAGCTGGTGGCTGACCCCCTGAAAGGCGCCGAGCGGCTTTCCGAAGGCCCGCCGCTCGCCGATGTAGGCCCAGGTCTCGTCCAGCGACTGCTGCGCCGTCCCGAGGCATTGCAGGCCGATCAGCGAGCGCGAGAAGTCGAAGCCCTGCATCACCTGGGCAAAGCCGCGCCCCTCGTCGCCGATCAGGTTCTCGGCCGGGACGCGCACGTTGTCGAACCAGATCGAGCCGTGGCCGACCTGGTTCTGGCCCATGTTGTCGAACTTCGAGGTGGTGATCCCCGGCAGGTCCATCGGCACGAGGATGGCCGAGACGCCGCGCGCGCCGTCCTCGGGCCGCCCGGTGCGGGCGAAGACCACGGTGCCCGCGGCGATCTGGTTGGCCGAGATCGAGGTCTTTTCGCCGTTCAGGATGTAATGGGCGCCGTCACGCTCCATCCGCAGGCCGAGGTTCGCCGCATCCGATCCGCCCTTGGGCTCCGTCAGGGCGATCGCCAGCATGATCTCGCCCGCGGTCAGGCGGGTCAGCCAGTCGCGGGCGATCTCGGGGCGCGCGAAGGCCGCAAGGATCTGCCCGTTCAGCGATGCGAGCAGCGGCACATAGGCAAAGGTGAAATCGGCGCGGGCGATCTCCTCGACGATGGCGCCGGCGTAGAGCGTGCCGGCGCCCATGCCGCCGAACGCCTCGGGCAGCTCGGGCGCGATCAGGCCGAGCTGGCCCATCTCGCGCACCAGCGCCATGTCCATCCGCCCCGCCTTCTCGCGCGCGAGATAGCCCGGCGCCACGCGGTCCTGCGCGAAGCGCCGCGCAAGGTCGCGGATCTGGTCGAGTTCCTCGGTGTCGAAAACCGTTCGTGCCATCGCTGCGCGTCCTCCCCCGACGTGCCGTGCCCTTGCCGCTCTCGGTCCGGGACCACCCCTCCCGGCGGTCCCGTTCGCCGCTCAGCGCTTGCGCGCGTATCTGCGGAAATCGGGCTTGCGCTTTTCCTTGAAGGCGATCCCGCCCTCCTTGGATTCGTCGGTGTCGTAATAGAGCGACAGCGCATACATCCCCATGCCCGCGATGCCGCGCTGATGCTCGGTGTCCATGTTGAACGAGCGCTTCGCGATGGCGATGGCGGTGGGCGATTTCTCCATGATCTCGGCGCACCAGCGGTCAACCTCGGCATCGAGCTGGTCGTCGGGCACCACCGCGTTCACCAGCCCCATGTCGAGCGCCTCGCGCGCCTTGTAGCGGCGGTTGAGATACCAGATCTCGCGCGCCTTCTTCTCGCCCACGACCCGGGCGAGAAAGGCGGTGCCGAAGCCCGGATCGACCGAGCCGACCTTGGGCCCGACCTGCCCGAACTGGGCGCTTTCGGCCGCCAGCGTCAGGTCGCAGATGGTGCAGAGGACGTTGCCGCCGCCGATCGCATAGCCGCGGACCTTGGCGATGACCGGCTTCGGCACGTCGCGGATGACCGAGTGCAGCTCCTCCATCGGCAGGCCGATGGTGCCGCGGCCGTCGTACTGCCCGTCGTGGGCCGACTGGTCGCCGCCGGTGCAGAAGGCCCGGTCACCCGCGCCGGTCAGGACGATCACGCCGATGTCGCGGTCCCAGCCGGCGCGGTTGAAGGCGTGGATCAGCTCTTCGACGGTCTGGCCGCGAAAGGCGTTCATCTTGTCGGGACGGTTCAGCGTGATGGTGGCGACGCCGTCCCGGGTCTCGAACAGGATGTCCTCATAGGTCATGTCGGTCATGGCTCGCGGCCCTCCTCAGCCGTGCATGGTCAGGCCGCCGGACACCGAGATCACCTGTCCGGTGATGAAGGCGGCGTCGTCCGAGGCCAGGAACAGGATCGCGCCGGGCAGGTCGTCGGGCTGGCCCAGACGGCCCAGCGGGACGGCGCGGGTGAAGGCATCGCGCAGCTTCTCCTTGTTGCCGGCGGCCTCCATGAAGCTGTCGAGCATCGGCGTATCGGTCACGCCGGGGCAGACGCAGTTGAAGGTGATCCCCTGGCGCGCGTGTTCGCGCGCGAGCGTCTTGGAAAAGGCGATGACGCCGGCCTTGCAGGCGGCATAGACCGATTCCCCCGACGAGCCGACCCGCGCCGCGTCCGAGGCGACGCTGACCACGCGGCCCGACTTGCGTTCCGCCATGCCGGAGAGGACGGCGTGGGTGATGTTGAGGACCGAGCGCAGGTTGATGTCGATCAGCTTCGCCCAGTAGTCGGGTTCGGACTTGAGGAAGGGCACGAACAGGTCCCAGCCCGCGTTGTTCACGAGGATGTCGATCGGCCCGTGCGCGGTCTCGGCGGCGGCGACCGCGGCCTTGACGGCGGCGTAGTCGGTCAGATCGACGATCATCGGCATCGCCGTGCCGCCGGCGGCCGCGATCCGGTCCACCGCTGCCTGCGCGGCGCCTTCGTTGATGTCGGCGACCAGCACCCGGGCGCCTTCCTCGGCAAAGCGCGCCGCGGTCGCGGCGCCGATCCCGCCGCCGCCGCCGGTTACGACAACCAGTTTCCCACCCAGTCCGCGCATCTCATCCTCCCCTGCGGCGACCCGGCCGCGAGCGGCCGCTGACCTTCGGCGTTGCCAAGAATTTCTGGACAGCGCCTGCATCCGGCCCTTAGGGACGGTGATGACAAATCAGGAAAGTTGTGTCAACATGTTTACGGATAAACCGGCGTGTCGCGTCGGCCGGCGGCGGCGGGGCCGGCCATGAGCAGGGGCTCCGAGGCGCACGGCGCCGAGGCCGCGGCCGCGCCGGTGGACGAGCTGACCGCCGGGCTGCGGAACCGGCTGTTCTTTCGCCTCTACCAGGCCGCGAATCTGCTGCACAAAACCGGCACCCGGGCGCTCGAGGCGCATGGCGTGACCACCCAGCAATGGGCGGTGCTGGGCGCGCTGGCCGATCCGCGCAGCCAGGGCGGGATCGCTGTCGGCGACCTTGCCGCGCTGCTGATGGTCAGCCGGCAGAACCTCAATGGCGTGCTGTCCCGGCTCGAGGCGCGGGGCCTGACCGAGCGGGTGGTGGATGCGCGCGACAAGCGCTCGCGCTTCATCCACCTGACCGAGGAGGGGAGCGCCCTCTGGATCGCCATCCAGCCCGAGATCGGCGCCTATTACGGGGACTCGGTCACCGGGTTCTCGAACAGCGACCTCATCGCGATGCTGCACTACCTCGAGAGCCTGCGGCGGAACTTCGTCCGCATTCAGGCCGAGCAGGGCGACCCGGAGGAATGATGGAAAGCGGCATCAGGATGTCGTTAAAACGCGCAGAGCGGTGCGTCTTGCGCGGATAATGTAGAAATAGATTGCAATAAAATCTTCCCCGGCTAGCCTCCCTGCCCACGACGCAGCGCCACAAGGGGTGGGAAGCCCCGGCGCCAACCTGGGGAGGAACGATGAAGAACATCTGCATCACCGCCGCGCTCGCGGTGCTTGCCGCCGGGACGGCCTCGGCCGAGATCTCGGATGGCCGCGTCAAGATCGGGATCATGAACGACCAGTCGGGGCCCTACTCGGCGCTGGCCGGTCTCGGCTCGGTCGAGGCCGCACGCATGGCGGTCGAGGATTTCGGCGGCACCGTGCTCGACGCGCCAATCGAGATCGTCTCGGCCGACCACCAGAACAAGGCCGACGTCGGCTCGACCATCGCCCGGCGGTGGTATGACACCGAGCAGGTGGACAGCATCATGGACCTGACCACCTCGTCGGTGGCGCTGGCGGTGCAGGCGCTGTCGGCGGATGCGAAGAAGATCACCATCGCCACCGGCGTGGGCTCCACCGACCTGTCGGGCAAGGCCTGCACGCCCTACGGCTTTCACTGGACCTTCGACAACCGCTCGATGTCGGTGGGCACCGCGAACGCGGTCGTCGATGCGGGCGGGGACAGCTGGTATTTCCTGACCGCCGACTACGCCTTCGGCCACTCGCTCGAGGCGACCGCCACGAAGGTGATCGAGGCCAAGGGGGGCAAGGTGCTTGGCTCGGCGCGCCACCCGCTGAACACGTCGGACTACTCGGCGTTCCTGCTGCAGGCGCAGTCCTCGGGGGCCAAGGTGATCGGCCTTGCTTCGGCCGGCATGGATTCGCAGAACGCCATCAAGCAGGCAGCCGAGTTCGGCCTGACCAAGGGGGGGCAGAAGCTCGCCGGGCTCTTGATGATGATCACCGACGTGCACGGGCTGGGGCTCGAGGCGGCGCAGGGCCTCTATATGACCGAGGCGTTCTATTGGGACCGCGACGACGCCTCGCGGGCGTTCAGCGAGCGCTACAAGGCGCGGACCGGGGCGATGCCGACGATGATCCAGGCGGGCACCTATTCGGCGGTGCTGGCCTATCTCAAGGCGGTCGCGGCCGCGGGGACGGATGAAAGCGACGCGGTGGCGGCCAAGCTGCACGAACAGCCGCTGGACGATTTCTTCGCCCCCGGCGCTCGGGTGGCGGCGAACGGGCAGCTGATCAACGACGTCTACCTGATGCAGGTCAAGACGCCGGAAGAGAGCAAGGGCGACTGGGACTATTACAAGATCATCGCCACGATCCCAGGCGCGCAGGCCTATCTGCCGGCGGCCGAGTCGGGCTGTCCTCTGGTCAAATAAGCACACGGGCCGACCGGGGCGCGGTTGCGCCCCGGTCGATCTGCCGCGGAGCGCACGACCGCCCCCGGGCGCCGAGGCTCGCGCGCACACCCCGCCGCCGCTGGACCCATCGCCCGTCGGCTGTTGACCCCCGGGGCGCCCGCCTGTCTTCTGCACCGCGTGCGGCGCGGGGGCGGCCCGACCGTCGGATGCGGCACATCAGCGAGGGAGCCTCAGGACGCGCGCGTTCTATCACCCCGACCAGGCGCTGCATGATCCGCAGCAGTATCTGCGCTTCGGCCGCGTGGTCGCCGCCAAGGACCTGCCCGAGCGCACGACCCGCCTGCTCGACGCCTTGGATCGCCACGGCATCCGCCCCGAACACCCGGTCGAATGCGGGCTCGACCCGGTGCTGGCGGTCCACGCCGAGGGTTTCGTCGATTTCCTTCGAACCGCCTGGGACGAATGGCAGACCCTGCCGCCCGAGCGAGGGCCCGAGGTCTGGCCCGCGACCTTCCCCTATTGGAGCGGCCGCCCCGACGCGGGCACCCGGCCGCCCAGCCGGGCGACGGGCATCCTGGGGCGGCTGGGGTGGTATCTCGGCGACATGTCGGTGCCGATGGGGCCCGATGCGTGGCGCTCGGTCCTGCGCTCAGCCGAGACCGCCGTCGCCGGCGCCGACGCGCTTTGTGGGGGAGAGGCGGCGGTCTTCGCCCTCTGTCGCCCCTCGGGGCATCACGCCCGCACCGACCGCGCCTCGGGGTTCTGCTACCTGAACAACGCGGCCATCGCCGCGCAGCGGCTGCGCGAGCGCTTTGCGCGGGTCGCAGTGCTGGATGTCGATGTCCACCACGGCGATGGCACGCAGCAAGTGTTCTATGGCCGCGACGACGTGCTGACGGTTTCGATCCACGGCGACCCCGCGGATTTCTATCCCTTCTACACCGGCTTCGCCGATGAGCGTGGGCACGGCGCGGGCGAGGGGGCCAACCTCAACCTGCCCCTGCCGCCCGGCGCGGCATGGCCGCAGTTCGAGGCCGCGCTCGCCACCGCGAGCACCGCGATCCGCGACTTCGGCGCCGACGCTCTGGTGGTGGCGCTGGGGTATGACGCGCATGAGGCCGACCCGATCGGCATCCTCAAGCTGACCTCTGCGGACTTCCGTCGGATCGGCGCGGCCGTCCGCGCCCTCGGGCGGCCCACGCTGATCGTGCAGGAGGGGGGCTACGCCGTCGAGGTCATCGGCGACTGCCTGGATGCGTTCCTGACCGGGCTGCGGGACGGGTGACGCGAGGCATCGCGGCTCAAGATGGCGCAGGCGGCCGGCGCGGTGGGGTGGCCGGATATCGCCCCCGACCACCGGGTCCGCGTGCACCCGGCCTTAGCCTACCCCATCCGCACCGAGGCCGTGGCCGTCCGCGCCCGCAGGCGGCGCGAGAGGGCCTCGACCGTGCCGCTCATCAGCCCGGTCGCCACGAGGATCACCATCGCCCGGTCCATCCGCAGCTCGCCGATGGCGTCGTCGAGGTAGAAGCCGAGCGTGGCGATCCCCAGCACCCCCATGATCGCCGTCTCGCGCAGGATGATCTCCCACCGATAGAGCAGCAGGGCGAGGAAGGGGCCGAAGAGGCGCGGCAGATACTCCCACGCCCAGAGCGTCGCCCCGCGCGGCGCGTCGGGCCGCAGCGGGCGGCCCACCGCCTGCCGGGCGAGCAGGTGGCCGATGATCGCCCCGTTGTGCAGCCCGAGCGCGAGGATCGCGGGCAGCATCGACGGGCCGAAGGCCTGCATCAGCAGATAGGCGAGCATGTATTCGGGGAACGACCGCAGCACCACCAGCACCAGATGCCCGAAGAGCGCGCCCACCCGCCCGGTGACGCGCGGCGCGGGCAGTGCCATGCCGGCGAGCGCGACCAGCCCCGCCACGACGAGCGCGATCTGCCCCACCAGGATCGTGTTGGCGAGGCCGGGCAGCACCATCGTGCGCATGATCATCCCGAGCCACGGCACGAGCCCGGCCCAGTCGCCCTGCCGGATCGGGGCCGGCACGATGTCCTCGGTCAGGAACCGCAGCAGCGCGCCCTCGCCCATCGGCGGGTGCGCGACCTGCGCCAGCACCACCAGCGCGGCCGCAAGCCACAGCGGCGCCAGCCGCGGCCGCATCCAGAGCCGGACGCTGGCGATCAGCGCGACATACAGGATCATGATGGCGCTTGCCGCACCATAGTCGCCCTGCCGGAACACGGTGTCGAGTTGGAAGCCCAGCGTCGGCAGCCCGACGAAGCCCAGCACGGCCGAGGACCGCAGCCCGCACTCGACGCGGTAGAGCGCGTAGCCCGCCATGTCGCGGGCCACCAGCGGCGCCCGCGCCCAGACGAAGCGGCTGAGCGCGTCGGTGCCGGGGCCGAGCACCCGGGCCGGGCGCGGGTCGGCCTCGTCCAGCATCTCGGACAGCACCTTGGCGAAGATCCCGGCGTAGGGCAGGGCCAGCGCCAGCACCCCGGCGGCCGGGCTGATGCCCAGCACCTGGATCAGGATCAGCGCCCAGAAGAGCTCATGCACCGAGCGCAGCGCGATGGCGAGCGTGCGCACCGCGCGACGGTGGTAGAAGGGCGCCATGACCAGCCCGGCGAGGCCCCCCAGCGCCACGCCGGCGACGGCGAAGGCGACGGTCAGGGCGAGGGCGCGGCCGATCGCCTCGATGCCGGTGAAGTCGGGGCGCAGGAACCCCAGCGCCATGCGCCCCAGCGTGTCCCACGGGTCGTGACCGGCCAGCGTCAGGTCGGCCAGCGGCAGGCACAGCGCCGCCAGCACCACGAAGCCGAGCGCGAGGTGCAGCCGCGAGAGCGTCCGGTCAGGGCGCATAGAGCGCCTGCACCCCGGCGTCATCGACGGCCTCGACGGGGCGGTCGAAGAGGATGCGCCCCTGCCGCAGCCCGACGAGCCGGGTGGCCCAGCGGCGGGCGAGGCCCACGTCATGCAGGGCCACGATGGCGGTGGGGAAGCGGTCCCTGAGCAGGTCCGCCAGCGCCCCGGCCTGCCGCGGATCGACGGCCGACAGCGGCTCGTCGGCGACCAGCACGTCGCCGCCGCGGTAGAGCGCGCGGGCCAGCGCGGTGCGCTGCCGCTGCCCGCCCGAGAGGCGTCCCACGGGCCGGTCGATTTCGGGCGCCAGCCCGACCTCGGTCAGGATCGCGGCGACCGCGTCGCGCTCGGCCCGGCGCGGGTGGACGAAGGTCGCGAGGTTGCGCAGCGCGCCGTGGTCGTCGAGCCGCCCCATGAGCGCATTCCGCAGCACCGAAAGCTGCGGTACCAGCCCGCGGTCCTGCGGCACCAGCGCCACCCGCTGCCCCTGCGCGACCAGCGCCGCCCAGACCGCATCGAGCAGCGTCGATTTCCCCGCCCCGCTGCGCCCGAGCAGCGCCACCCGCTCGCCCGGCGCGAGGTCGAGCGTGACCTCGCGCAGCACCGGCGCCCCGCCGTAGCCGAGGTCGGCCGCCGCGATCAGCGGCGTGGCGGTGCGCAGGGCGGCGTGGCCCGGGGCGGTGGTGGCGGCCATCGCCGGGGTCACTCGATCAGGTCGAGCTGCCGGGCGATGGTCTCGATCGGGGCATAGTCGGCGTTCGCGGCGGGGATGAAGCCCTCGCGCGGGAAGCTGGCCAGCAGATCGGGATCGGTCATGCCCACCAGCGCGGCCTGGACCTTGTCGGCGAAGCCCGCGCCCCAGCGCGCATCCACGTCGCCGCGGATGGTCCAGTTGTAGTCGGGATAGGAGGGCGTGCGCCAGATGATCCGGGTGGTGGCGATCTCGGGGGCGTTCTCGGCCACGGCCTTGTCATAGACGGCGAAGTTCAGCGCCCCCACCTGCCACGCGCCCGAGGCGACCTGCCGCAGCGTCTGGCTGTGGTCGCCCGAAAAGCCCACGCGGCTGAAGAAGGCCTCGGGGGCTTCGCCCGTCGCCTCGCGGATGTGATACTCGGGCATGAGCCGGCCCGAGGTCGAGGTCTTGGCGCCGAAGGTGAAGCTCATCCCCCGCGCGGCCTGCGGGAAGGCGTCGCTTTCGGTCAGGCCGGTCGATTCGTGGGCGATGAAATAGGTGACGAAGGCGCGGTCCTCGGTGCCCTGCGCGATGGCGCGGGCGCCCGGCACGGCGAGGCGCGCCTGCACGCCGGACAGCCCGCCGAACCACGCCAGCTGCACCTGATCGTTGCGGAAGGCGGTGACGGCGGCGGGGTAGGATTTCACCGGGACGAAGCGGACCGGCACCCCGAGCTGGGCCTCGAGATATTCCGCGACCTTGGTGAAGCGGGTAACGAGCGCAGTCTCGTCCTCGTCGGGGATGGCCGAGAAATACAGCGTGTCGGTGGCGGCGGCGGGCAGCAGCCCGGCCAGCAGGACGAAGACGGCGGCCGTGAGGCGGCGCATGAGGTTCATGGACATGACCCTTGGCGTGAGGATGGACCGAAGATGCAGGGCCGACGACAGGTCCGGGACGCCGTGGCGTCCCCCCGCGTGCCGATGGCACACGAGTGCCCCGAAGGGCCATCTGAGGGAGCGCGCACGGCGCATCGGCTCGTCAGCCCGTCCGGTTTAGCATCCGCGCCGGGGAACGCAATCGGCGACGCGGGGGCATGGGGTGGGCGCGCGGGTGTCTGCGAGGGTCAGGGGCTTACGTGTTCAGGATCAACTTGCCTGACGTGCGCGCGGCATCTTGGGCCACGGCGGTTCAGAAGCTGGGATTCGAACGGCAGGATGAGTGCGCGAGACGTTATCCCTCGGCCCGAACAGCGATGATGGCACGGTGCAGAGGGCCGTGCCTGGGCCAATAAGATATGAAGAACGACGCGCGCCGCGCGGTCCGTCCGGCAATCGCTCAGGACGTGATGCAAGGATTGGTCGGTGCGTCAGGACTGCAGGGGCGCGGCGTGGCGCGCGATCTCAGGCGTCCTGGAAGGGATGGTAGCGGAGGAGGGATTTGAACCCCCGACACAAGGATTATGATTCCTCTGCTCTAACCAGCTGAGCTACTCCGCCCCAACGTGCCCGTTCGGGTGCCGGGGATTTAGGCGAGGGGGCGCGGGTCGTCAAGCGCAAATCGCGGGGGTGAATGGCCGTTGATGGGGCGGCGGGCAAGGCGGTCGGGACGCGCCGCCGTTGCCCCGGCGCGGCACCCGTGAGCGCCTCCGGGCCGGGGTATTTCGGCCAGAAAAAGCCTTCTCTCCCCGCGACGCGCGGTCACCCGTGCGGCGTCAAAAGAGTCACGCCGGCAGCGGGTCGCACGCCTCGATCCGCACCCCGTCAAAGCCGGCCACAGCCCGCGCCAGCCCCTCCGGCCCGAGCAGGCAGCCCGCGGTCGAGAGCGAGTCGGCCAGCGCGGCGGAAGGCGCCGAGACCGAGACCAGCGACAGGGCTTGGCCCGAGGGCAGGCCGCTCCGCGGATCGATGATGTGGCCCAGCCGCCCCTCGGGGTCGAAGACCGTGGCGCGCGGGGCAGAGCTGGCCACCGCGCGGCCGCTGAGGGGCAGGGCGCGGCCGTTGCTGAGCTGCACCGGCCACGGCCCGCCTTCGGGCGCCGCGCCGCGGGCGGTGATCTCGCCCATCTCGCAAAGCACGTCGGTCAGCCCCAGCGCCCCCAGTCGCGCCGCCACCCGGTCGGTGATGAACCCCTGCGCGATGCCGTTGAGCGTCAGGGCCATGCCGGGGCGGGCCAGCGCCACGCGGGCTGGGGTGACCTCCACCCCCTCCCACCCGGTCAGGGCCAGCGCCGCGCGGCGCTCGGCGTCGGTGACGGCGCGCCCGGCGGCGGCGGCGGTCGCGTGGGCCGCCCAGACCGGCTGCACGGTCGGATCGAAGGCGCCCTCTGTCGCCCCGTGGACCACCCCGGCCAGCGTCAGCAGCTCGACCATCTCGGTCGAGGGCGCCGACAGCGCCCCCTCGCGGTTGAGCCGCGCGAGTTCGGAATCCGTCCGGTAGAGGCTGAAGATGCGCTCGAGCCGCGCCAGTTCGTCCAGCGCCGCCGCCACCAGCCGGTCGGCGTCGGGATGGGCGAGGATCAGCCGCGCCTCGGCGCCCAGCGCGATGCCGCGCCAGTCGGTGACCCGCAGCGCGCCTTGCCCGATCGCGCCCTGCGCGCCCGCACCCCCCGCGCCCAGCGCGTGCCCCGCAGCGGGGGCGAGCGCGCCCAGCGCGGCGATGGTGATGAAGCGGCGGCGGCTGAGGGTCATGGCTGTTTCTCCTGCTCGGCCGACAGCGCCTTGAGGCGCGCGGCGAAATCGCTGTCGTCCTGGGTCTCGCTGGTGCCGGCGGGGCCGTCGGGGGCCAGCACCACCTCGGCCGGGATGGCGCCGAGCCGCGCCACGCTTCCGCCGTGGCGGCCGGCAAAGTCGCGCGCGGCGGCCTCGGTCCCGAAGGGGATCAGCTCGGGCGTGCCCATGCCCCCCGCCTGGTCCGAGCCCGTGACGTAGAAGGCCGCCTCCGCGTCGATCCAGTTCATCGCGCCCGGCGCCTCCCACGGGGCGGCGGCCATGTCGCTGACGTAGACCGCGGTGATCTCGCCCTCCTGCTCGGGCAGCAGGCGGAAGGCGGCGGCGTCGCGCACCTGGCTGAAGAACAGCGGATGGGTCATGCCCTTGAGATGCACCTGCGCCTTGGGGCCCGGATGCTCGAGCAGGTTCATCTGGCAGAAATGCCCCACCGCCTCGGCGGTCATCGGGACCGGATCGGGGCGGGCCACGGTCTCCTCGCGGCAGGCGGCGAGCACGAGGATCAGCGCGAGGGTGCGCGCGGCCCTCACGGCGTCACCCGGCGGAAGGCGGCGGTGGCGAGGCCCAGCGTGACCAGCGGCCAGAGCACCAGCGAGGCCAGCGCCTGCCACAGCGGGATGGTCGCCGCCGCCCCGCCAAGGCCCGCGGCGGCGGCAGTCGCCTCGCTGGCGCCGAGGTTGTAGAGGCGGAAGGCGTCGGCGGGGTTGGCCAGCAGCAGCGCCGGCAGCGCGCGCCCCAGCGCCTCGCCGCCCTGCGACACGATGAGGCCCAGCAGCGCGAGGTCGTAAAGGACCACCGCGACCAGCCAGATCCCGATCGCCATCCCCGCCGCGCCCGACGGCCGGCGCGAGAGCGCCGAGGCGAGGTAGCCCGCGCCGAGGAACGAGGCCCCGAGCAGCACCGAGGTCCAGCCGAGCCGGATCAGCGCCGGCACCCCCCGCGCGGCGCCGGCGTCACCCAGTCGCGCAGCGGCGGCGGCGAGGCCGTAGCCCACGGCGATCGCCAGCGTCAGGATCGCCAGATGGGCGAGGAACTTGCCCGCCAGCACCTGAGCGCGGGTGACCGGATAGGTCAGCAAGAGCGGCAGGGTGCCGCGCTCGACCTCGCCTGCCACGGCGTCGAAGGACATGAGCAGCGCGACCAGCGGCACGAGATAGACGGCGAGGCTGGTGAGGGACGCTACCACCACCGACAGCCGGTCGGCGCCGAGCGCGCCCGAGGGGGCCGAGCCCGCGGCCGCCAGCGCCAGCGAGAACAGGCCCATGAGCGCCACGGCGATCAGCACCCAGCGGTTGCGGGCGGCGATGCGCAGCTCGACGCGGGCGAGGGCGAGGATGCGGGTCATGCGGCGACCTCCTGCGCGGGCAGATCGCGGCGGCTGATGCGGGCGTAGATGTCCTCGAGGCTCGGCGGCTGGATGTCCACGTCGGCGAGCCTCGCCTGCGCCGCGCCCACCCGGGCCAGCGCGGCGAGCTTGCCGGCCCGCGGCACCGCCAGCCGCAGCGCGCCGGGGCTGCGCTCGGCCTCGGGGAAGGCGCGGGCCAGCGCGTCCTCGTGCCCCGGGGCGGGGGTGAGCAGGAAGACCACCGGCAGGTCGGCCTCGGCCCGCAGCGCCTCCATCGCGCCCAGCGCCACCAGGCGCCCGTGCGCGAGGATCGCCATGCGGTCGGTGCGCGCCTCGACCTCGGTCAGCGCGTGAGAGGACAGCAGCACGGCCGTGCCGCCCGCCGCCAGCTCGTCGAGGAGGGCGTAGAACTCGCGCCGCGAGACCGGGTCGAGGCCCGAGGTCGGCTCGTCCAGCACCAGCAGCCGCGGGTGCCCGATCAGCGCCTGGGCCAGGCCCACGCGCTGCCGCATCCCCTTGGAATAGGTGCCGATCCGGCGGTCGGCGGCGTCGGCCAGCCCCACCCGGGCGAGCAGGTCGCCCGCCAGCCGCGCCGGCTCGCGCCGCAGCGCCAGATAGGCGCTGATCTGCTCGCGCCCGGTCAGCGCCGGGTGGAAGGCCACGTTCTCGGGCAGGTAGGCCGTGCCCTCGCGGGCCGCGGCGCTGCCCGGCGCGGCGCCCAGCACCCGCACCTCGCCCGAGGTCGCGGGGATCAGCCCCAGCACGATCTTCATCAGCGTGGACTTGCCCGCGCCGTTGTGGCCCAGAAGCGCCACCCGCTCGCCGGGCGCGACCTCAAGCGTCACGTTATTGAGGGCGGTCACCGCGCCGAAGCGCCTAGTGAGCCGTGAGAGGGTCAAGCTGCTCATCATCTTGTCCTTGGGCCGCGCGGGCGGCCTTGGCCGCGGCGGCGGCGGTCTCGATCTCGGGCGAAAGCGCGATTGCGGGCGGCGCCATCAGGGGGAAGCTGTCCACCACCCCGCCGGGCAGGGTCGCGGGAAAGCTCGACTGGCTGTAGCGCACGAGCTGCACCACCGGCGAGCCGGTCAGCAGCGCCGCCGCGGGCTGGGACCACAGCACGTGGTCCATCAGGTCGTTGGGCCGGAACCGGCTGTCGGCGATCCCGTCGCCGTTCAGGTCGAAGTTCGCATGGTCCGACCAGTAGTTGCCGCGACCCTCGAGGCTCCACTCCACATCCCGGGTGCCCACGTATTTCACCTGCGTCCGGTTGCCCAGGAAGCCGTTGCCGGTGATGGCGTTCTTCTCGGACCCGGCGGTGAAGTGGATGCCGATCTCGCAGCCCTCGAAGCGGTTGCCGGCGATGATGTTGCGGTGCGAGTTGTAGACGAAGACGCCCTTTTCCGCCCCGCGGATCAGGTTGCCGGTCACGTCCGAGTTGTTGGTGTAGTTGAACATCAGCCCCTGCGCGCGGTCGTTCAGGCTGACGTTGCCCTGCACCTTGAGCCGCTCGGAATACATCAGCGCATAGCCGAGGTGGTTCGAGAGCGAGACATTGCCCGCGATGGTGCTGTCGTGGGCGTACATGTAGTGGACCGCGAAGCGCAGGTTGGTGAAGCGGTTGCGGGTGAAGGTCAGCTTGCGGCCGATGGTGACGTAGATGCCGTCGCGGCCCCAGTCGATCACGTTGCCGTCCACCACGAGCCCGGGCGAGGTCCAGACATAGACCCCGTTGCCGCGGTCGTTCATGCGCCGGTCGCGGCGGCCCTCGATCAGGTTGCCGCGCACGGTGACGTCCTGGCCGCCGTGGACGTCGACGCCGTAGAGGTTGCCGACGATCCGGTTGCCCTCGACCACCGCCCGGTCGCCGCCCTTCTTCACCTGCACGCCGCTGTCGATGTCCTGGTGCGACGACCCGGACCCGGTGAGCGTCAGCCCGCGCACCACCGCGTCGGGCGCGGTGATGGTGATGACAGAGCCGGTGCCGTGCGCGTCGATCACCGCCTCGGTGGCGGGGTCGGGGGCGCGCGTCTCAAGCGGCGCGGCGCCGGCGGGGCCGGTCACCGGCGCGGTGCCGGGGCCCTGCAGCCTCAGCGGCTTGTCGAGCGTCACCGGGCCGTCATGGCGGCCCGGCGACAGGGCGGCCGCGATGGCCGCCGCGAGCGCCCCCGCGCCCAGCGCCACCGCGCGCTCGGCCGCGCGGCCGGGGCCGGGCAGCACGAGCGCGAGGGCGAGCGCGAGCAGGGGGGCGAGGGCGTGGCGCATGGTCAGGCGGTCTTCGGCTCGACCAGCATCCGGCCGCGCATCTCCATGTGCAGGGCGTGGCAGAACCACTGGCAATAGTACCAGTAGACCCCCGGCATCGCCGCCGTGAAGGTGACCGACGCGGTGGCCTGCGGCGCGATCTCCATCGCCACGCCGTGGTTGCCCAAGGTGAAGCCGTGGGTCAGGTCGTCCAGATCGTCGAGGTTGGTGACGATGACCGTCACCTCGTCGCCTTCCTTGACGGTGAACTTCTCGAGGCTGAAGTTCGGCGCCTGGCTGGACATGTAGACCCGCACCTTCTTGGGGTCGTCCTTGTCGCGGATCACCTGGTCGGTCCATTCGTCGAGGTTGATGCCGTCCGCCTCGGCCTGCTTGCGGGTGTCGGCCCAGAACGGGTCGTTGCGGTCCCACACCGACTTGATGTTCGACATGATGTCGGCGCGGACGGCGATGGCGTCATGGGGCTCGGCAAAGTTCGGGCCGTCATGGACCAGCTTCATCTCGTCGCCCGAGATGTCGATCAGCTGGTCGTTTTCCGGCTTCAGCGGGCCGACGTTGATGAAGCGGTCCTTGGAGAACTTGGACAGACAGACCATCCAGCGGCCGTCCGCGTCCAGCGTCTCGCCCATCGAGGTCTTCAGGTGGCCCGGCTGGTAGTGCACGTCCAGCTTCTGCCGGATCGGGTCCACCTGTTCGCCGTTGTGGGCCTTGATGGCGTCCTCGATGTTCCACTTGACCACCTGGCTGTCGAGGAACAGCGTCGTGAAGGCGTTGCCCTTGCCGTCAAAGGCGGTGTGCAGCGGACCAAGCCCGACCTCGGGCTGGGCGACGATGACCGACGCGGGCTCGGCCTTGTCCTCGAACACGTCGGCCAGTTTCGTCACGTCGATCACGCTGACCGTGGGCGACAGCTTGCCGCCGATGCACAGGTGCTTCTTGTCGGGCGCCATGTTGCAGCCATGCGGGTTCGACGGGATCGGGATGTAGCGGGTCAGCTTCTTGGCCGCGTTTTCCTTGCGTCCGTCCAGAACCTTGACGCCCTGCACCTCTTCATAGTCGCCGGCGGCGATGGCGGCCTCGATGGCCTCAAGGTTGAAGACCACGACGTGGTCCAGCTCGCTCTCCATCATCTCGGCCGAGTTCACGCCCATTTCCGAGTTGTACGAGGTCGAGAAGGCGTACTTGCCCTCATAGTCGGCGTCGCAGTTGTCGAGGTTGCCCGACACGATCACCTGCCAGGCCACCGTCATCGTTTCGGTGTCCACGGCGCTGAAGAAGTTGATGTATTTCGACGGATCGTCCAGCACCGAGCCGTCGTTGACCATCGGCGCCTCGTCCTCGCCGTTGCAGAAGAGGTATTTGGACGAGGGGACCTTCTGCGGACGCATCCCGTGGATCCCCTTGGCGTTCGGGATTTCAAGGATCTTGTCGCACTTCATCACGTCGCAGCGGACCCGCGCCACGCGGGTGTTCGCCTTGTCGTTCATGAACAGGTATTTGCCGTCGTAGGTGCCGTCCGTATAGCTCATGTGGACGTGGTGCAGGTCGCCGTTGTCGTGGACCTTCTTGCCCTGCGCGGCCAGGTAGGCGCGGGTCTTGTCGGTCATCGTCTCGGTCAGCACCTTGAGCGATTCGTTGGTCTGCCCCCAGCCGGTGGCCGAGCAGCGGTTGAACACCGGGATCCGCATCAGCTCGCGCATCGAGGGGATGCCGAGGATGCGCACCTCGCCGGTCTGCCCGGACGACCAGAACCCGTAATAGCTGTCCAGCTCGCCCGGATGCAGGATCCACGGCGTCGCGCCCTCGGCCGGGGCCTGCGCCGCGGCCGGGGTCGCCGAGGCGGTGGCCAGCGCCGCGGCGCCCGCGCCGCCCATCAGTCCCAGCCGCGCCGCGCCGGCCCCGCCGAGGGCCGCCAGCCCCCCCACGCCGGCCGTGGCGCCCAGAAGGCCGCGGCGGCTGATGCCGTTGGTCTCGCTCATGTCAGTTCCCCTTTTGCCTTGATGTTGGGATGGTTCAGGATCCGGTCCAGCGATGCCGCGCTGGCCGAAGCGGTTTCCCGGCGTTTCAGCGTGCGCTGGACGACCGGGCATTTCTCTTTCGAGTGGTAGAGCACCTGGCAATGCATGCAGTTCAGGCACTCGTTCGGGTTGATCTGCCCGGTCGGATGGATGGCCTGGACCATGCATTCGACCCCGCAGGTCTGGCAGGGGTTGCCGCATTCCCGATAGCGTTTCAGCCAGTCGAACATGCGGATCCGCGCCGGGATCGCCAGCCCCGCCCCCAGCGGGCAGAGATAGCGGCAGTAGAAGCGTTCGACGAACAGCCCCATGACCAGCAGCCAAGCGGCGTAAAGGACGAAGGGCCACTCGCGCACGAACTTGAGGATGATCGCGGTCTTGAACGGCTCGACCTCGGCCAGATGTTCGGCGCGGTCGAGGCTCATCAGCGAGACCGCGAAGAGACCGAGGAAGATCATGTACTTGACCGGCCACAGCCGCTCGTGCAGCCCCCACGGCAGGCGCCATTGCGGCACACCCAGGCGGCGGGCTGCGTGGTTCGTCAGCTCCTGCAGCGCGCCGAAGGGGCAGAGCCAGCCGCAATAGGCGCCGCGGCCCCAGAAGATCAGCGCCGCCGCCACCGCGAACCACAGGATGAAGGTCAGCGGATCGAGCAGGAACGCCTGCCACGAGAAGCCGTTGGTGAGCGAGTTGAACAGCGCGAGGATGTTCACCACCGAAAGCTGGGCGTTCATCATCCAGCCGAGCCAGACCAGCGTGACGGTCAGGAACGCATAGCGGAACACCGCCACCGCGCGGGCCGAGCGCGACAGGTAGTCCTGGAAGAAGAAGGCGAGCGTCAGCACCCCCAGCATCACCAGCAGCGCGGCGATCTGCGGGGTCTTCGCCTCCCAGATGCGCTTCCAGAGCTGGGCCTGGGCGTCGGCCTCGGCATTCGCCGCCTGGGCCATGACCTCGGCCGGCGGCGCGGCGGCGAGCGGCGTGGTGGCCTGGCCCTGCGCGGCGGGCGCGGGGGCGGCGTCGGGTGCCGTCGCGGCAGGGGCCGGGGCAGGGGCGGCGGCGGCGGGCTGCGGGGCCGCGCGCAGATAGGCGGCGGGCAGTTGGTAATCCATCTCGAAGGTGGTGAAGGCCTTGTCGATCGCCGCCACCTGCCGGAACACGAGCAGTTGCAGTCGGAACGGCTTCGCGGGGTCGAAGCCCGCGTCGGCGGGGATCTTGAACAGGTCCATCTCGGTGAACTTCGGCGCGCCCTCGGCGGCCAGCGCGTTCATCCGCCGGTGCTGGCGGTCGCGGAAGCGCACCGAGCTGTCGCCCTGCATCAGCTGGATGCGGTCGAAGATGCCGCCGCGGACATAGCCCGAGCCCTTGAAGGAATAGAGCCCGTTGCCGAGCACCATGATCGCGTGCTCGCCGGGCTTGAGCCATTCAGCGAGGTTCTTGGCGCCCTGTTCGCCCAGAAGCGCGCGGGCGATGGAAGGCTCGCTGACCAGCGCCAGCCGCAGGTCGATGAAGCTCGTCTCGGGCGGCTCGGTCAGCGGGCGCTCGCGTGCGCGGGGGTCGGCGTGGTTGGCGAAGGTCTGGTTGACCGTCGCCACGTCGATGGCCAGCCGGCGCACGGTGCCGTCCCCCTCGAGCGTCGCCCAGTCGGTGGCGGCCTTCGCGTCGGGGTTCAGCTCCATCACCGGGCCCGCGGCAGCGGCGGTCTGCGCGGGCGCGGTTCCCAGACCGCCCAGCCCCAGCGCGCGGGCGACGTGCAGGCCCGAGCGGACGATCGAATCGTCGATCACCATGACCGTGACCGTCGCGCCCGAGATGATGTTGAGCTTGTGGGCCGAGCCCCCGGCCTGCGCCTCGGCCCGCAGGTCGAGGCCGACGTAGCCCGCCGCCATCTCCTGGATCTTCTCGTTCGGGATGCCGATCAGGACGATGGGCTCGGAATGCTTCACCAGACGCACGCCCAGCACCTTGGCGTCCGCGTCCACCGCCACGGCGGTGTGGATCGGCTTGCCGGAATAGCCGGTGGTGCCGACGAAATCCGAGGTGATGTAGACCCAGCCGAGCTGCTCGGCGCCGCGCATCACCGGCGCCACCGCGAGGTCGGGCCGGATCGGCCCGAAACCGTCGGCGCCCGGCACGATGTCGCCGGGGGCGAGGTCGGGCAGAAGCTGCACCAGATGCGAGGCGGCGGTGTTGACCGCCGCAGCCGCCGGGGCCGGCGCGCCCGGGGTCGTCTGGGCGCGGCCCGGCTGCGGCATCAGCAGGACCAGCGCGAGGCAGAGAAGCGAAAGGGTACGGACAAGACGCATCATTCAGATCACCCTCGGGGGGCCTCGCGCGGGGAAGGGTTGTGCTTCGCGGCCCGGCACGGGCTGGGCGCGCGTCAGGGACCGGCCAAGCCGGACGAACTCCGCGCCGCGTTCGGGCGCGGGCGGGGGGAAGTGACCCGCCACCGGTTGCGGCTGCGGCAGGCAGTCGGGGCAATGCCGGCAGGCGGGGGCGCGGGCGGGCTCGGGCTGTCCGTCCGGCCCGATCACCACCGTGACCGCGCCAGCCTCGGCGCACAGCACGACCGCGACGCCCTCGCCGCGCATCGGCTGGGCGAGCGTCGCCACGGGGGCGAGGCTCAGCGCGCAGACGGCAAGAAATGTCAGGATGGCCCGGAACATGGCCCGGGTGATACGCCCCGCACCCGTCGCTGCCATGACATCAGTCAAGCGCCCCGGCGCGACGCCGCGCTGCACCCCGCGCTTGCCTTGCGGCGCGTCACGGGGCAGGGAAACGACAGGGGCCCGGCTGCGTTCGGGCCATGACGGGAAAGAGGACAACGGATGGCCGACGACCCCTATGCCGCGCTGGGCGTTTCGCGGACGGCGACCGAGGCCGAGCTGAAGAAGGCCTATCGCAAGATCGCCAAGTCCGACCACCCGGACCTGAACGACGACCCGGCCGCGCAGGAGCGCTTCAAGGCCGCCTTGGCCGCCTATGACCTGCTCAAGGACCCCGAGCAGCGCGCCCGCTTCGACCGGGGCGAGATCGACGCCCAGGGGCAGGAGCGGCCGCAGCGCCGCTACTACCGCGACTTCGCCGAGGCGCAGGGCAACCCCTACCGCGAGCAGGCGCATTACGGCGATTTCTCGGACGTGTTCGCCGACCTCTTCGGCGATGGCGTCGGCGGCGCGCGGGCCGGGCGCCGGGGCGGCGGGGGCGCGCGCAGCTTCGACATGCGCGGGCAGGACCACCGCTATACGCTCGAGGTCGATTTCCTGACCGCCGCGCGCGGCGGCACGACGCGGATCACGCTGCCCGACGGCAACATGCTGGACGTGGCGATCCCGGCCGGGACACGCGACGGCCAGACCATCCGGCTGCGCGGCAAGGGCGGCGCGGGGATGGGCGGCGGCGCCGCGGGCGACGCGCTGCTGCAGGTCACGGTGGCCGACCACCCGGACTGGCGGCGCGACGGCGACGACGTGATCACCATCCTGCCGATCTCGCTCGACGAGGCGGTGCTGGGCGCCAAGGTCGAGGCCGAGACGTTGGACGGGCCGGTGAAGCTGACGGTGCCCGCGGGCGCCTCGTCCGGGCGCAAGCTCAGGCTGCGCGGCCGCGGGCTGAAGGGCGAGGGCGGCAAGCGCGGCGACCAGTATGTCGAGCTGCGGATCATGCTCCCGCCGGTGATCGACGACGAGCTCGAGAGCTTCATCCGGCGCTGGCACGAGGCCCATCCCTACGACCCGCGCGCCGACAAGGGGAGGGGACGATGAGCCGCTCGATGTCGCGCGAGGAACTGCTCGCGCTGATACCCGAACTCTCCGCCGACCGCCTCGCGGCGCTGACCGAGGCCGGCGTGGTGCGCCCGCTCAAGGCCGACGCCGAGCCGCGCTTTGCCGACATCGACGCGGCGCGGCTGCGGCTGGCGCTCGACCTCGACGAGGCGTTCGAGCTGCACGACGAGGCGCTGCGGCTTGTGCTGTCGCTGATCGACCAGCTGAACGGGATGCGCGGCGACATGCGCGCGGTGCTGGGCGCGCTCGCCGAAGAGCCGCCCGAGACCCGGGCCCGCCTGCGCGAGGTGATCGCCCGCGTGGTCGTGATCGAACGCTGAGCGCCGCACGGTGAACGTCACGCTGCGCGACCGGGGGCCCCGACCCGGCGATGACCGAGGCCGAGGGCGGATGCCACTGCGGCGCGGTGCGGTTCCGGGTGCGGCTCGCGGACGGGCTGCGGCCCGCGCGGCGCTGCACCTGCTCCTTCTGCCGGATGAAGGAAACCGTCGCGGTCACCGTCGCCGACGGCGGCTTCACGCTGATCTCGGGCGAGAGCCTGCGCGACTACCGCTTCAACACCGGCACGGCGCGGCACTGGTTCTTCGGGGTCTGCGGCATTGCCACCCACCACGCGCGCCGCTCGGTCCCCGGTCAGTTGGCGGTGAACGCGGCCTGCCTCGACGGGGTGTCGCCGTTCGATTTCCTCGACCTGCCGGTGATGGACGGCGAGGCGCACCCGGCCGACAGCGGCGTGTCGCGCGAGGCCGGCCGGCTGCGCTACAGCCCGGCGTAAAGCGCCGCGAGCCGCGCCGCCTCGACCTCGAGCCCGAACGGCGGGTTCAGCACCACCATCCCCGACCCGATCATCCCGTGCCCCGGCTGCGCAGGCGGAAACCGCACCTCGGAGCGCAGCGCCTCGGGGTGGGCGGCGGCCAGCGCCTCGGCCATCCGCCGGTGGCGGGCGTCCGCGAGGATCGGATACCAGAGCGCGATCACGCCGACGTTCCACTTGCCCGCCATGCGCCCGATCCAGCCCGGCAGGCGGTCATAGTCGGCCTTGACCTCATAGCTCGGGTCGATGAGCAGCAGCCCCCGCCGCGGGGTCGGCGGCAGAGCCGCGTTGGCCATGGCGAAGCCGTCCTCATGGCGCAGGTCGGCGAACCCCGCCACCGCCTGAAGCGCCGCGAACTCGGCCGGGTGCAGCTCGGCCAGATGCGCGCGGTCGCCCGGCCGCAGCAGCGCCCCGGCCACCAACGGCGAACCGGGATAGGCGTCGGGCCCGTGCGCCGCCCGGACCGCCTGCAGCGCCGTGCGCAGCGGGTGGCCCTCGGGCAGCCAGCCCTCGGCTAGCGCGCGGGTGATCCCGGCCGCGGCCTCGCCCGTCCGTCGCGCCTCGGGGGCGCCGAGGTCATAGAGGCCGCGGCCGGCGTGGGTCTCGAGGTAGCTCAGGGGCTTCGGCTTCTCGACCATCCGCGCCAGCGCCACGGCCAGCAGCGCGTGCTTGTGCACGTCGGCCAGGTTCCCGGCGTGATAGGCGTGCTGATAGGACAACATGGGATCGGGGGTAATCCGCACGGCCGTCGAAGGAAAGGGTTGGAAATGAAAAGCGGCGGCGCCCAGGGAGGAGGGCGCCGCCGCACAACGCTGGCCCGGGGAGGAGGAGGGCCGCGTATCCGTTGCGATGGAACCGGGGAGGAGGTCGGTCGCCATCGCCACGTCCGGCCCGGGGAGGAGGAAGGGCCGCCGTATCTCGTTCCCGCGCTGACCCGACGGGAAGGGAAGCGGCGACCCCGGGGAGGAGGAGAGGGGTCGCCGCCGACAACGCGAACCCAGGGAGGAGGAGGGGTCCGGCTGCATTCGGAACATCTGCCGGGGAGGAGGTCGGCTCGTGTTCCTTGCAGACAATCTGGCCCGTATGCTGCGAACGCACAATGGCCATCTGGCGCTAACAGATATGCACTATATGCATGACTGCGAACGGAACCGGCGAAGAATCGCTCATATTTAGCGCAAAAAATGCGCCCAAAGATTAATAAATGGGACTTGTCATCCAAATATCATGTGTTTGACGCAACGTCCGTGCCCGCGCGGGGCATCTAATGCTGCGCAGCGGCATCGGGCGGGGGTCGCGTCCTCTCTTAGGCCGCCCCGGCGCTCGGCACTGGTCGTCGAATCGGTGCCCGCCTATATCGGGTCTGACAAGCGACAGAGGAAACCGGACATGGCGACGCGCGACGAGGTGATGCGGGAACTGGCGCAGGTGCCGATTCCCGGCGGCCGGACCCTGGCCGAGGCCGACATGATCCGGGCGCTGACGATCTCGGACGACGAGGTCCGCTTCGTGATCGAAGCGCCCGACGCCGAGTTCGCTCGCGCCCTCGACCCCGCCCGCGCCGACGCCGAGCGGCGGCTGACCGCGCTCGGGGTGCCGCGGGTGAGCATCGTCACCACCGCCCCGGCCGGGGCGCGGCCGCAGGTCGCGGCGCGCTCGGGCCCGGCGGGGGCCGCAGGGGCGGGTGCCCCGCCCAGCCTGACCATCGGCCGCCACCCGACCCCGCAGGCCGGGCCGCAGGCGATCCCCGGCGTGGCCCGGATCGTCGCCATCGGCTCGGGCAAGGGCGGGGTCGGCAAGTCCACGCTGACGACCAACCTCGCCGTGGCGCTGGCCCGCGCCGGGCGGCGGGTCGGCGTGCTCGATGCCGACATCTACGGCCCCAGCCAGCCGCGGATGCTCGGTGTCTCGGAACGGCCCCGCAGCGAGGGCGACCGGATCATTCCCGTCCGTGCCCACGGCGTCACCATGATGTCGCTGGGGCTGATGATGAAGGACGGCGAGGCGGTCGTCTGGCGCGGCCCGATGCTGATGGGCGCGCTGCAGCAGATGCTGAACCAGGTCGAGTGGGGCGATCTCGACGTGCTGCTGGTGGACCTGCCGCCGGGGACCGGCGATGTGCAGCTGAGCCTGTGCCAGAAGGCGCCGGTGACGGGCGCGATCATCGTTTCGACCCCGCAGGACGTGGCGCTGATCGACGCCCGCCGGGCCATCGACATGTTCGCCAAGCTCAAGACCCCGGTGCTGGGGCTGGTCGAGAACATGAGCGCCTATGTCTGCCCGAACTGCGGGCATGAGGCGCATCTGTTCGGCCACGGCGGCGTCGCGGCCGAGGCGCAGGCCCGCGGGCTGCCGTTCCTGGGTGAGATTCCGCTCGACCTGTCGGTGCGGCTGGGCGGCGATTCGGGCCAGCCCGCGGCGCTGGCGGCCGGGCCGGTGGCCGACGCCTATGCGCGGCTGGCCGACCGGCTGGTGCAGGGCGGGATGGCCTGAGGCCGGGAAAACACGGGAAAGACCGCTGGGAAAGCCTGGGACGGCGCGGCCACCGCGCCGCCCGGCCGGCGAATCGCGGCCGCGTGAGAGGCCGTGATCCGGGCGTGGGCTGGGTCGCTAGTTGGCGGGCAGGGCGCCTTGGGCGGGCCGATTTCTGTCGGTCTGGGAAAACCTGCCACTATTCTGCCACACCAAAACCGCCACAACATCTAGTTGAACGCTGCGCTTGCAGCTTCAATATCTGTTGCGCTCCACCCCCGACCACCCGAATGTTCCCGGCGTGTTCCGGCTGACGCGCGCGTGATCGCCCGCGACGGGGGCGAACAAAACCGTTGCTTCCCATGCTTTCCCATGCCATCCCTCTGCCTACGGACGACGGGCTGACAAGGGGCAGCAAGACCCCAGCCAAGGCAGGCTTCATACAGGCACCCCGCCATCCGTGAACCGACCTGGCCGCGCGCGAGCAGCACCTCCCCCAGGTGGCGCGAAAAAGCCGGGCGATCCCCGAAACTTCGGGGCCCAGAGATGGGACGAGGGCGGCGGATCGGGCAGTGGCAGCGGCCCGATCCGCCCTTTCTCAATCTGGGGCAGGGACAGTGGAAGGACGCGGGCCGTGGCACGCAGGTTCAGAGGCTCGGAGGAGGTCAAGGTCGACGCCAAGGGGCGCATCTCGATCCCCGCCCGGTTTCGCCGCGTCTTCGAATCCGCCGACCCCGATTTCGAGGCCCGCAAGCGCGCCCAGCTCATCGTCGTCTATGGCTTCACCGACTGGACCAGCCTGCGGCTGTACACCGTCGAGGCGATCGACGAGATCGACGCCGCGATCAGCCGCATGGCCCGCGGCTCGGCCGAGCGCAGCTTTCTCGAGACGCTGATGAACGGCCTGTCGGAAGAGGCCGAGATCGACGCCGACGGCCGCCTCGTCCTGCCGCAGCGGCTGCGCGAGAAGATCGGGCTCGACGACCGCTGCTTCTTCCTCGCCCAGGGCGACTATCTGAAACTCTCGACGCCCGAGACCCACGAGGCCGACCTCGCCGCCATCGCCGCGGCGATGCCTGCGCTCGAACCCGGCGCCGATCCCCTGTCGCTGCTGCCCCCGCCCCCGGGCGCCGAGGCGGCCGTCTGATGGCGGGGCCGGCCGAGGGGCCGCACGTCCCGGTGCTGCTGCGCCCGTTGCTGGCCGCGGTCGCGCCCGTGTCGGGCGTCTGGGTGGACGGCACCTTCGGCGCCGGCGGCTATGCGCGCGGCCTTCTTGACGCGGGCGCGGCGCAGGTGATCGGTATCGACCGCGATCCGGCGGTGTTCGACATGGCGCGGGCCTGGGCTGGCGACTATGGCGACCGGCTGCGGCTGGTGCAGGGGACGTTCTCGGACCTCGACGCCCTCGCCGGCGGGCCGGTGGACGGGGTGGTGCTGGACCTCGGCGTGAGCTCGATGCAGCTCGACCAGCCCGAGCGCGGGTTCTCGTTCCTGCGCGACGGGCCGCTCGACATGCGGATGGCGCAGGACGGCGACAGCGCGGCCGACCTGCTCAATACCGCCGACGAGGCGCTGATCGCCGACGTCCTCTATCATTACGGGGAAGAGCGCGCCGCCCGCCGCATCGCCCGCGCCATCGTCGCCGCGCGGCCGCTGACCACCACCGGGCAACTCGCCGAGGTGGTGCAGTCCTGCCTGCCGCGCCCGAAGCCCGGGCAGAGCCACCCCGCCACCCGCAGCTTCCAGGCGATCCGCATCTGGGTGAACGACGAGTTCGGCCAGCTCGTCGCGGGCCTCGCTGCCGCCGAGCGTGCCCTGGCCCACGGCGGGCGGCTGGCGGTGGTCAGCTTCCACTCGCTCGAGGACCGGATCGTCAAGCGCTTCATGCAGTCCCGCGCCAACGCCGCCGGCGGTGGCAGCCGCTACGCGCCCGAGGTGGTCCACGGCGCCGCCGCCTTTACCCTGCCGTTCCGCCGCGCCATCGGCGCCGACGAGGCCGAGCTGGCCGAGAACCCCCGCGCCCGCTCGGCCTTCCTGCGCGTGGCCGTGCGCACCGACGCGCCCGCGGGCCGCGCCGATCCGGCCGCGCTGGGGCTGCCGGCCCTGCCGGGGGCGGGCTGATGCGGGCGCTGGTCTATCTGATGACGGTGCTGGCGGTGATGGGGCTGGCGTTCTGGGCCTACCGCGAGAACTACCGCACCCAGGCCCAGATCGACGAGATGCAGGCGGTCCAGAACGAGATCGCCCGGCTGCGCGACGATCTGGGGGTGCTCAGGGCCGAGTGGGCCTATCTGAACCGCCCCGACCGGCTGCGGGCGCTGGTGGACATGAACTTCGACCGGCTGCGGCTCGGTCCGGTGCAGGCGACGCAGTTCGGCAACGCCCGCAACGTGGATTACCCCGACCCGAACGCCGTGGCGGCGGGCGCGGCCGACGCGGTGGCGGGCGAGGATCTGCTTGATCCGGTGCCCTCGCAAAACCGCGGCGCCCCGCCGCCCCGCCCGCGCCGCCCGGCGGTGGACGGGGCCGCGGCCGCGCCGACCGCTGACGCCGAAGCTGCCGAACCCGAACCCCCTGACGCCGAGCCGATGGACGAGGCCGAGCCGCCGGCCGACGCCGCCGTGACCACCGCCGACGACCCCGCCACCGACCCTGCCGCCGACCCCGCCGAGACCGAGGAGTGACGCCGATGATCCGCACCCCCCTTCGCCCGCTCGCCCGCATCCTCTCGGCCCGCCAGAAGGGCCAGGACCCCGACGAGATCGAGGCCGAGCTGCGCGCCCGTCGCCACGCCGAGATCCAGGACCGCGCGCGGCGCCGGGCCGAGGGGCGGCTGCGCTGGATGGTGCTGGGCTTCGTGCTCGCCTTCGGCACCGTGGGGGTCAAGATGGGCACCCTCGCCTCGAGCCAGCCGGTCGAGCCGCGCGCCCAGACCTCGGGCGCGCAGATCATGTCGCAACGCGCCGACATCGTGGACCGCCGCGGCCGGGTGCTGGCCACGAACCTCTCGACCCACGCGCTCTATGCCCACCCGCGCGACCTCGTGGACCCCGAGACGGCGGCGGCGAAGCTGGCGAAGATCTTCCCCGACCTCGACGCCAAGCGCCTCAGGGCCGACCTGACGGGTGAGCGCAAGTTCGTCTGGATCAAGAAGAAGATCAGCCCCGAGCAGATGCAGGCCGTCCACGACATCGGCGAGCCGGGGCTGGTGTTCGGCCCGCGCGAGATGCGGCTTTACCCCAACGGGCGGTTGGCCAGCCACATCCTCGGCGGCTCGCAGTTCGGCAACGAGGGCGTGAGCTCGGCCGAGGTGCTGGGCATGGCCGGGGTGGAAAAGGCCTTCGACGGCTGGCTGCGCGACCCCGCGAACGGCGGCGCGCCGCTGCAGCTTTCCATCGATCTGACCGCCCAGGCGGCGATGGAGGAGGTGCTGGCCAACGGCATGAAGGTCATGTCCGCCAAGGGCGCGACCGGCATCCTGATGGAGGTGAAGTCGGGCGAGATCATCGCCATGGCGAGCCTGCCGGACTTCGACCCCAACGACCGGCCGCGCCCGCTGCTCAAGGGCGATCCCTCGGACAGCCCGCTCTTCAACCGGGCGGTGCAGGGGCAGTACGAGCTCGGCTCGACCTTCAAGATCTTCCCGGTGGCGCAGGCGATCGACGAAAAGCTGGTCAACGCCAACACGATGATCAATGCCAACTCGCCGATGAAGATCGGCAAGTACCTGATCCACGACTTCCACAACTACGGCGGCCAGCTGTCAGTGCGCGACATCATCGCCAAGTCCTCGAACGTGGGGACGGTGCGGGTGGCGCAGATGCTGGGGGCCGAGCGCCAGCAGCGGTTCCTCAAGAACCTCGGGTTCTTCGAGCCGACGCCGGTCGAGATGACCGAGGCGCCGACCGGCAAGCCGCTGGTGCCGCGCCGCTGGCCGGCGGTGACGGCGGCGACGGTGGCGTTCGGGCACGGGCTGGCGGCCAGCCCGCTGCACCTCGCCTCGGCCTATGCGACGCTGGCCAACGACGGGCGCCGGGTGCGCCCCACGCTGGTCCACCGCAAGCAGCCCGTGCAGGGCGAGCAGGTGCTGTCGCCGCAGGCCGCGGCGGCGTCGCGCGACCTGCTGCGCGGGGTGGTGACCCGCGGCACGGCCAAGGCCGCCGAGGTCACCGGCTATTCGGTGGGCGGCAAGACCGGAACCGCCGACAAGCCCAAGCCCGGCGGCGGGTATTTCAAGAGCCGCGTCGTCTCGACCTTCGCGGCGATCTATCCGACCGACAAGCCCGAGTATGTTCTGGTCGTCTCGCTCGACGAGCCGTCGGTCTCGGCGGCGGGCGGGGGCGAGCTGCGCACCGCCGGCGCCACCGCCGCCCCGGTCGCGGCGGCGCTGATCCAGCGGCTGACACCGATGCTGGGGCTGAAGCCCGAGGGCGCGGCGCTGCCCGAGATTGGACCTCGCGCCAGCGATGCCGTAAGGGTCTCGTCGAGATAACCTCAAGGGGCTGCGGGTGCAGAGCGAGAAGAAACTGACGGGGCTGGGGCTGCGAGCGGCGGACGGGCGCGACCCCGCGATCACGGGGATTTCGGTCGATTCGCGCCAGGTCCGCGACGGGCACCTGTTCGCCGCGCTGCCCGGATCGGCCACCCACGGGGGCGAGTTCATCCCCTTCGCGCTGCGCCAGGGCGCGGCGGCGATCCTGACCGACCGCGAGGGCGCGGCGCTCGCCGCCGAGGCGCTGGCGGGATCGGACGCAGCACTGGTCGTGGCCGAGGATGCCCGCGCCGCGCTGGCCGGTGCGGCGGCGCTGTGGTTCGCCGCACAGCCCGAGACGGTGGTCGCGGTCACCGGCACCTCGGGCAAGACCTCGGTCACCAACTTCACCCGCCAGATCTGGCACGCGCTGGGCCACAAGGCGATCAGCCTCGGCACGATGGGGGTCGAGGGCGACTATTCCGCCCGCCTCGCCCACACCACGCCCGAGCCGGTGACGCTGCACCGGGTGCTGGCCGAGGCCGCGGCCGCCGGCGTCACCCATGCGGCGATGGAGGCCTCGTCCCACGGGCTCGACCAGCGCCGGCTGGACGGGGTGCGGGTCGCGGCGGGGGCGTTCACCAACTTCAGCCAGGACCACCTCGACTATCACAAGGATTTCGACAGCTATTTCGCCGCCAAGGCGCTGCTGTTCAGCCACATCCTCGAACCCGGCGCGGCGGCGGTGATCTGCACCGACGAGCCGCGCGGGCGCGAGGCCGAGGCCATCGCCCGCGCCCGCGGGCTGCGCGTCACCACCTATGGCCGCGGCGAGGACTGCGACCTGCGCATCCTCGGCCAGCGCTACGACGCCACCGGGCAGGAGCTGCGGTTCTCGCTGGCCGGGCAGGTCCACATGGTCCGGCTTGAGCTGATTGGCGGGTTCCAGGCCGAGAACGTGCTCTGCGCGGCGGGCCTGTGCCTCGCCACCGAGGCGGACCCGGCGCAGGTGCTGGCGGCGCTGCCGGGGCTGACCACGGTGCGCGGCCGGATGCAGCTGGCCGCGCAGCGCGACAACGGCGCGGCGGTCTTCGTGGACTACGCCCACAAGCCCGGCGCGGTGATCGCGGCGCTGCAATCGCTGCGCCCGCACGTCATGGGCCGCATCGTCGCGGTGATCGGCGCCGGCGGCGACCGCGACCGCGGCAAGCGCCCGCTGATGGGCGAGGCCGCGCGGCAGTTCGCGGACGTGGTCTATGTCACCGACGACAACCCCCGGACCGAGGACCCGGCTGCGATCCGCGCGGAGGTCATGGCCGGCGCCGGCCCCGAGGCGACCGAGGTCGGCGACCGGGCCGAGGCGATCCTGCGCGCCGTGGACGGGCTGGAACCCGGCGACGCCGCGCTGATCTGCGGCAAGGGCCACGAGACGGGGCAGATCGTGGGCAGCGACGTGTTCCCCTTCGACGACGCCGAGCAGGCCTCGGTCGCCGTCGCGGCACTGGATGGCAAGCTGTGAGCCTCTGGACCGCAGCCGAGGCCGCCGCCGCCACCGGCGGCCGGGCGACGACCGATTGGGTGGCCGAGGGTCTCTCGATCGACACCCGCACGATCCGCCCGGGCGATCTGTTCGTGGCCCTGAAGGACGCCCGCGACGGGCATGACTTCGTGGCCCAGGCGCTTGAGAAGGGCGCGGCCGCGGCGCTCGTCAGCCGCATCCCCGAGGGGGTGGCCGAGGACGCGCCGCTGCTGGTCGTGGCCGACGTCGTGCCGGCGCTCGAGGCGCTGGGCCGGGCGGCGCGGGCGCGGAGCCGGGCGCGGGTGCTCGCCATCACCGGCTCGGTCGGCAAGACCTCGACCAAGGACATGGCCGCCGCGGCGCTGGCCCCGCAGGGCCGCGTCCACGCCGCCGAGGCGAGCCTCAACAACCACTGGGGCGTGCCGCTGACGCTGGCGCGGATGCCGGCCGACACCGATTTCGCCATTCTCGAACTGGGGATGAACCACCCCGGCGAGATCGCGCCCCTCGCCCGCATGGCCCGCCCGCACGTGGCGATGATCACCACCGTCGCGCCCGCGCACATGGAGGCGTTCGGCAGCCTCGACGGCATCGCCGTGGAAAAGGCGTCCATCTTCGAGGGGCTCGAGCCCGCGGGCCACGCCATCCTGCCCGAGGATCTGGGCGTGACCGGGATCCTGCGGGACGCCGCCGACCGGGCCGGCGCCATCGTCGTGGGCTTCGGTCGCGACGGCATGGCCAAGCCCGTCAGCGCCAAGGCTGCGGACGGCGTGACGCAGGTGCGGGCGCGGGTGCTGGGCGAGACGCTCGATTTCACCCTCGCCACCGTCGGGGCGCATTTCGTGATGAACGCGGTTGGCGTCCTCGCCGCCGTCACCGCGCTCGGCGCCGATCCGCGCCGCGCGGCCGAGGGGCTGGCCGACTGGCGCCCCTACAAGGGTCGCGGCGGGGTCGAGCGGATCGGCGAAATCACGCTGATCGACGACAGCTACAACGCCAACCCGGCGAGCCTCGCCGCCGGTCTCGCCACCCTCGCGGGGATGCCGCCGGGCCGCCGGGTGGCGATCCTCGGCGACATGCTCGAACTCGGGGCCGACGAGCTGACGCTGCACGCCGCCATCGCGGATTACCCGCAATTGCAAGAGGTTGCGCTGGTCCATGCCTGCGGCCCGCGGATGCGGGCGCTGATGGACGCGCTGCCCGCCGACCGGCGCGGGCTCTGGTCCGAGGACGCCGCCGGGCTGATCGCCCGCGTGGACGAGCTGACCCGGCCGGGCGACGTGGTGTTCGTCAAGGGCTCCAAGGGGTCGCGGGTGGCAAGCGTGGTTGACGCGCTGCGCAAATCCCGGCAGAGCGCGCCCCCGGACCGCCCGGGCGACGGCGCGCCCGACGCCCCGCCGCCCGACCCGGCCGCGATCCCGACCCGACGCTGAACTGACCCGCCCGACCTGACCGAAGGAATCCCGATGCTCTACTGGCTTGCCACCCTGTCCCCGGACGGCGCCGGAGGGGTGTTCAACCTGTTCCGCTACATCACCTTCCGGGCCGGGGCGGCGTTCTTCACCGCGCTCATCTTCGGGTTCATCTTCGGCCGGCCGCTGATCGACTTTCTGCGCGTCAAGCAGAAGAAGGGCCAGCCGCTGCGCGAGATCGGGCCGGACCACTTCGCCAAGGCGGGGACGCCCACGATGGGCGGCATCCTGATCCTGTCGGCGCTGTTCGTCTCGACCCTGCTCTGGGCGCGGCTCGACAACGGCTACATCTGGATCGTCCTGCTGGTCACCGCGGCCTTCGCCGCGATCGGCTTTGCCGACGACTACGCCAAGGTCACCAAGCAGCACCACGCCGGGGTCTCGGGCCGGGTGCGGATGGGGATCGGGCTGGCGGTCGGCGCGCTCGCCGGCCTCGCGGCGGCGGCGCTGCACCCGGACGCGCTCTCGGGGCAACTGGCGCTGCCGTTCTTCAAGAACGCGCTCATCAACCTCGGGGTTTTCTTCGTCCCCTTCGCCATGCTGGTGATCGTCGGGGCCGCGAACGCGGTCAACCTCACCGACGGGCTGGACGGGCTGGCCATCGGCCCGGTGATGATTGCCGCCGCGACCTTCGGCATCATCTCGTATCTCGTCGGCAACGCCGTCTTCGCCAACTACCTCGGCGTCCACTTCGTCCCCGGCACCGGCGAGATCGCCGTCTTCGTCGCGGCGCTGATCGGCGGGGGCCTCGGCTTCCTGTGGTACAACGCCCCGCCCGCGGCCGTGTTCATGGGCGACACCGGCAGCCTCGCGCTCGGCGGCGCGCTGGGCGCGATCGCGGTCTGCATCAAGCACGAGATCGTGCTGGCCATCGTCGGCGGCCTGTTCGTGGTCGAGGCGCTGTCGGTCATCATCCAGGTGCTCTACTTCAAGCGCACCGGGCGCCGGGTGTTCCTGATGGCGCCGATCCACCACCACTTCGAGAAAAAGGGCTGGGCCGAGCCGCAGATCGTGATCCGGTTCTGGATCATCGCGGTGATCCTTGCTCTGATCGGTCTGGCCACGCTCAAACTCAGATGACCCAGGACCAGACGCTGATCTTCGCCATTCTCGCCGGGACGATCGGCCTGTTCCTGTGGGGCCGGCTGCGTCACGACCTGGTGGCGCTGATCGCGCTGGTGGCGGTGGTGCTGGCCGGGCTCGTCCCGGGGCGCGAGGCGTTTGCCGGGTTCAGCCAGCCCGCGGTGATCACCGTGGCCTGCGTGCTGATCCTCAGCCGCGCGCTGCAGACCACCGGGGCGGTCGACGTGCTGGCGCGGCGGGTGCTGCCGCAGCAGGGGGGCGTGACCGTCTCGCTGCTGGCGCTGCTGTCGCTGGGCGCGCTGCTGTCGGCCTTCATGAACAACGTGGGCGCCATGGCGCTGCTGATGCCGGTCGCGGTGCGGCTGGCCCACCGCCACGACCGGGCACCGGGGCAGGTGCTCATGCCGCTGGCCTTCGCCACCATGCTGGGCGGGATGACGACGCTGATCGGCACGCCCCCGAACCTCATCGTCTCGGGCCTGCGGGCCGAGGCGGGGCTCGGCCCCTACCGGATGTTCGACTTTGCGCCGGTGGGGGTCGCCGTGGCCGTGACCGGGGTGGTGGCGCTCGCGCTCTTCATCTGGCGGCTGGTGCCGGCGCGCCCCGCCGCGGGCGACGCCTTCGCCGTCGGCAGCTACCTGACCGAGCTGCGCGTCTCGGAAGGCTCTGCCGCCGCCCGCATGACCCTGCACGAGGCGGAGACCGAGTTCGCCAAGGAGGGCGCGCAGATCACCGGCCTCGTCCGCGGCGAGGTCCACCTGACCGCGCCGCGCGGCTCGCGCAACATCCACGCCGGCGACATCCTGATCGTCGAGGGCGACGTCACCGCGCTGGGCGACGTGCTCGCCCGCCTCGGCCTCGCCCTCGAGCCGCGCGACGCCGCGGCGCGCGAGGCGGCCGAAGCGGCAGAGGCCGCCGAGGCAGCCGAGGCGGCCGGCGACGAGGCCACCGAGGCCGCGGTCGAGGAAACCGCCCGGCCCGTCGCGGCGCTGGCCGCGCCGGCCTCGGACATCCAGATCCGCGAGTTCGTGGTGCTGCCCGGCTCGGACATCGTGGGCCGCTCGGCCATGGGGCTGGCGCTGCGCACGCGGCTGGGGGTGAACCTGCTCGCCCTCGGCCGCGAGGGGCGCCGCCAGACCTCGCGCCTGCGCGACACGCCGCTGGCCTCGGGCGACCTGCTGCTGGTGCAGGGACCGACCGAGGCGCTCACGCATTTCGGGGCCGAGCACGGGATCGTCCCGCTGGCCGAGCGCGGGCTGACGCTGCCCGACCGGCGGCGGGCGCTGGCGGCGGCCGGGTTCATGGCGCTGGGCGTGGGGCTCGCGGGGTTCGGCGTGCTGCCGACGGCGGTCGCGTTCCTGATCGCGGTGCTGGGGGTCATCATCACCGGGGCGCTGCCGCTGCGGATGATGTACGATTCGATCGACTGGCCGGTGATCGTGCTGCTCGGGGCGCTGATGCCGGTCGCCGCGGCGCTCGAGGCCACGGGCGGGGCCGAGCTGATCGCCCGCACCCTCGTCGGCAGCCTCGCCGACGGACGCCCGCTGCTGGCGCTGGGGCTGGTGCTGGTGGTCACGATGGTGCTGTCGGACGTGATGAACAACGCCGCCACCGCAGCGGTGATGACGCCCATCGCGCTCGGCATCGCCGACGTGCTGGGCGCGAACCCCGACAGCTTCCTCATGGCCGTCGCCATCGGCGCCTCCTGCGCCTTCCTCACGCCCATCGGGCACCAGAACAACACCCTGATCCTCGGTCCCGGCGGCTTCCGCTTCGGCGACTACTGGAAACCGGGGCTGGTGATCGAGGTGGTGGTGGCGGCCGTCTCCCTCCTCCTCCTGCCGATCGTGTGGCCGCTATGATCCCTGTGCTTGGTGTCGAGAACCAGACCATCGCCGTGCTGGGGCTCGGCCGCTCGGGCCGCGCCACGGCCGCGGCGCTCGCCGCCGGGGGCGCGCGCGTCGTGGCCTGGGACGACAGCGCCGAGACCCGCGCGAGCGCCGAGGCCGAGGGGCTCGCACTCGTGGACCTGACCCGCGACGCGGGCTGGACCGAGGGGCGGATCGACGCGCTCATCACCTCGCCCGGGATCCCGCATCTCTACCCCGCGCCGCACCCGGCCATCGCCCAGGCGCTGGCCCGCGGGGTGCCGGTGGACAATGACATCGGCCTGTTCTTCCGCAGCTTCGCCGCGGACGGGTGGGAGGCGTTCGACACCCCCCCGCGGGTGATCTGCGTCACCGGCTCAAACGGCAAGTCGACCACGACGGCGCTGATCCACCACATCCTCGACCGCGCCGGCCGGCCGACCCAGATGGGCGGCAACATCGGCACCGGGGTGCTGTCGCTCGACCCGCCGGTGGATGGCGAGGTCGTCGTGCTCGAGCTGTCGTCCTATCAGACCGACCTCGCGCGGGCGCTGACCCCGGACGTGGCGGTGTTCACCAATCTCTCGCCCGACCACATGGACCGCCACGGCGGCATGGGCGGGTATTTCGCCGCCAAGCGGCGGCTCTTTGCCGAGGGCGGGCCGGACCGCTGCGTGATCGGCGTGGACGAGCCCGAGGGGCGCTATCTGGCAGGCCAGATGGGGCAGGGGCCGCAGGACGACCGGGTGATCCGCGTCTCGGTCGAGGGCAAGCTCGAGGGCTTCGGCTGGGCGGTGACAGCCCGCAAGGGGTTCCTGTCCGAGTGGCGCAAGGGCCGGCAGGTGGCCTCGATCGACCTGCGGGCCGTGACCGGGCTGCCGGGCGCCCACAACCACCAGAACGCCTGCGCGGCCTATGCCGCCTGCCGCGCCGTGGGCCTCGCCCCGCGCGAGATCGAGGCGGCGTTCCACGACTTCGCAGGCCTTCCGCACCGCAGCCAGACGGTGGCGACGCTGGGCGGGGTGCGCTGGGTCAACGATTCCAAGGCGACCAACGTCGACAGCGCCGAAAAGGCGCTGCTGGCGTTCGAGAACATCCGCTGGATCGTCGGCGGGCTGGGGAAAGAGGGCGGCATCGCCAGCCTCGCGCCGCTGTTCGGACGGGTGCGCAAGGCCTATCTCATCGGCCATTCGGCGCGCGACTTCGCGCTGCAGCTCGGCGCGACCCCGCACGAGGTCGTCGAGACGATGGAGGCCGCCGTCGCCCGCGCCCACGCCGAGGCCGAGCCGGGCGACACGGTGCTGCTCGCCCCCGCCTCGGCGAGCTTCGACCAGTACCCGAATTTCGAGAAACGCGGCGAGCATTTCACTGCGCTGGTGAACGCGCTGCCGCGCTGAGGGGCCGCGTCGCAGGGGGGCTGTCTGCCCCCGGGCGCGTGCGCGACTCCCCCCGAGGATAATCTGAACCGCCTGAGTCCGCCGTCCTCGGGGTTGGCCTCGGGCTGGATGAAAATATCCCGGGTGTCCGGGGGCTGGCCCCCGGTCCGGCGCCGATCGTCCCCGCGCGCCAATCGGCTGTAGCGCGGACGGGCCAACCGCGCTATCCTGCCTCGCAGACCCGGGGGCACATCCGGGCGAGGGCAGAGGCAGTGACGGCGGTAGTCCCATGACCGAGATGGTCTTTGGCGCCACACCCGCGCGGGTGGGCGATCCGATTCTTCCCCGCTGGTGGCGCACGGTGGACCGATGGTCGCTCGGCTTCGTGCTGGCGCTGTTCGGGGTCGGGCTCTTGCTCGGCCTCGCCGCGTCGGTGCCGCTGGCCGAGCGTAACGGGCTGCCGCAGTTCTACTATGTCACAAGGCAGGCGGTCTTCGGCGGCATCGGCATCGCGGTGATGCTGGTCATCTCGATGATGTCGCCGGTGCAGGTGCGGCGCTTCGGGGTGGTGCTCTTCGCGGGCGCGTTCCTCACCGTCGTCGCGCTGCCCTTCATCGGCACCGACTTCGGCAAGGGGGCCACGCGCTGGCTCAGCCTCGGCTTCGCCTCGGTCCAGCCGTCCGAGTTCCTCAAACCCGGCTTCATCGCCCTCTGCGCGTGGTTCATGGCCTCGGCGCAGACGGTGGGCGGGCCGCCGGGGCGGCTCTACTCCTTCTTCATCCTCGCCATCGTGGTGCTGCTGCTCGCGCTGCAGCCCGACTTCGGCCAGGCCTCGCTGATCCTCTTCGCCTGGCTGGTGATGTATTTCGTCTCGGGCGCGCCGGTCACGCTGATCGCGGGGATCATCGCGCTGGCCGCCGGCGCAGGCTCGTTCGCCTATGCCAACAGCGAGCATTTCGCCCGCCGCATCAACGGCTTCCTGTCGGCCGAGGTCGATCCGCGGACCCAGATCGGCTACGCCACCAACGCCATCCAGGAGGGCGGGTTCTTCGGCGTCGGCGTCGGCGAGGGCTCGGTCAAGTGGTCGCTGCCCGACGCCCACACCGACTTCATCATCGCGGTGGCGGCCGAGGAATACGGCTTCGTCATGGTGATGCTCATCATCGCGCTCTACTGCGCGATCGTGGTCCGCTCGCTCTGGAGGCTGCTGGCCGAGCGCGACCCGTTCGCGCGCATCGCCGGCACCGGGCTCGCCTGCGCCTTCGGCGTGCAGGCGCTGATCAACATGGGGGTGGCGGTGCGGCTCTTGCCGGCGAAGGGCATGACGCTGCCCTTCGTCAGCTACGGCGGCTCGTCGGTGATCGCCTCGGGGATCACGCTGGGGATGCTGCTCGCGCTGACCCGCAGGCGGCCGCAGAACCTGATCGCCGACGTGCTGGGGCGCGCCGGGCGATGAGCGAGGCGGCAGACGGCAGGGGCAGGCTGGCGCTGATCGCGGCCGGCGGCACCGGCGGGCACATGTTCCCGGCCCAGGCGCTGGCCGAGCGGCTGCTCGAGGCGGGCTGGCGCGTGGTCCTGTCCACCGATGACCGCGGCGCGCGCTACGCGGGCGGCTTCCCGACGGCGGTCGAGCGGCGGATCGTCCGCTCGGCCACCACGGCGCGGGGCGGGGCGCTCGGCAAGCTCACCGCGCCGGCGGTGGTGGGGCAGGGGGTGGGTGCTGCCCTCCTCCAGATGCGGCGCGACCGGCCGGCGGTGGTGGTGGGCTTCGGCGGCTACCCGACCATCCCGGCACTGAGCGCCGCGGTCGCGCTGGGCATCCCGCGCATGATCCACGAACAGAACGGGGTGATGGGCCGCGTGAACCGGCTGTTCGCCTCCCGCGTCCAGCGCGTCGCCTGCGGCACCTGGCCCACCGACCTGCCGAGGGGCGTCACCGGCATCCACACCGGCAACCCGGTCCGCCGCGCGGTGCTGGACCGCGCCGGAACCGCCTACCGCCCCCCGAACGGCGAGGGGGCGCTGAACCTCGTCGTCATCGGCGGCAGCCAAGGGGCGCGGGTGCTCTCGGCCACCGTGCCCGCCGCCGTTGCCGGCCTGCCCGAGGCCCTGCGCGCCCGCCTGCGGGTCAGCCACCAGGCCCGGGCCGAGGATGCCGAGGCGGTCGTCGCCGCCTACGTCGCCGCGGGAATCGCGGCCGAGGTGCAGCCGTTCTTCACCGACGTCCCCGAACGGCTCGCCGCCGCGCAGGCGGTGGTCAGCCGCGCGGGCGCCTCGTCCATCGCCGACATCACGGTGATCGGCCGGCCGGCGATCCTGATCCCCTATGCCGCCGCCACCGGCGATCACCAGACCGCCAATGCGCGGGCTCTTGCCGAAACCGGCGCCGCGATCCTTCTGCCCGAATCCGTGCTGGACGCGGACAGCCTGACGCGCGATCTGCGCGAGATCCTGTCGGACCCGGCGCGCGCCGCGCAGATGGCCGACACCGCCCTTTCGCTGGGCCGGCCCGACGCCGCCGCCCGACTGCATGACCTCGTGGAGGACCTTGCCGCATGAATGCTGCCACCAAACTGCCGGGCGAACTCGGCCCCATCCATTTCGTCGGCATCGGCGGCATCGGCATGTCCGGCATCGCCGAGGTGTTGATGACGCTGGGCTATGCCGTGCAGGGGTCGGACGCGAAGCGGTCGAAGATCACCGACCGGCTGGAAAAGCTGGGGGCGACCGTGTTCGAGGGCCAGCGGGCCGAGAACCTGGGCGAGGCCGGGGTGGTCGTCATCTCGACCGCCATCAAGAAGGGCAACCCCGAGCTGGAAGAGGCGCGCCGCCGCGGCCTGCCGGTCGTCCGCCGGGCCGAGATGCTGGCCGAGCTGATGCGGCTCAAGTCCAACATCGCCATCGCCGGCACCCACGGCAAGACGACCACCACGACGATGGTGGCGACGCTGCTCGACGCGGGCGGGTTCGACCCTACGGTCATCAACGGCGGGGTGATCCACGCCTACGGCTCGAACGCCCGCGCCGGCGCCGGCGAGTGGATGGTGGTCGAGGCCGACGAAAGCGACGGCAGCTTCAACCGCCTGCCCGCGACCATCGCCATCGTGACCAACATCGACCCCGAGCACATGGAGCACTGGGGCAGCTTCGACGCGCTGCGCAAGGGCTTCACCGACTTCGTGTCCAACATCCCCTTCTACGGGCTCGCGGTCTGCTGCACCGATCACCCCGAGGTGCAGAGCCTCGTCGGCCGCGTCACCGACCGGCGCGTCGTGACCTTCGGCTTCAATGCCCAGGCCGACGTGCGGGCGCTGAACCTGCGCTACGAGAACGGCGTCGCGCATTTCGACGTGGCGCTGCAGGGCGAGGCGGTGCTGAACGACGGCGAGGTGCCGGTGATCGAGGGCTGCACCCTGCCGATGCCGGGCGACCACAACGTCTCGAACGCGCTCTCGGCGGTGGCGGTGGCGCGGCACCTCGGGATGAAGCGGGCCGAGATCCGCGAGGCGCTGGCCAAGTTCGGCGGCGTCGGGCGGCGCTTCACCAAGGTGGGCGAGGTCGGCGGCGTCACCATCATCGACGACTACGGCCACCACCCGGTCGAGATCGCGGCCGTGCTCAAGGCCGCGCGGCAGGCGACGCAGGGCCGGGTGATCGCGGTC
Organism: Paracoccus panacisoli; assembly: GCF_042435015.1. Classification (NCBI taxonomy): domain Bacteria; kingdom Pseudomonadati; phylum Pseudomonadota; class Alphaproteobacteria; order Rhodobacterales; family Paracoccaceae; genus Paracoccus; species Paracoccus panacisoli. The sequence continues at coordinate 89,277 of NZ_JBHMQU010000005.1, forward strand.
CACCAGCCGCACCGCTATTCGCGGCTCTCGAATCTCTTCGACGACTTCTGCACCTGCTTCAACGAGGCCGACGTAGTCGCCATCGCCGAGGTCTATTCGGCGGGCGAAGACCCGATTCCGGGCGCGAGCCGCGACGATCTGGTGGCCGGGCTGATCGCCCACGGCCACCGCCACGCCCGCGCGGTGATGGACGAGGACGACCTCGCCCGGCTGGTGCGCGAGCAGGCGCGGCCCGGCGACATGGTCGTGTGCCTCGGCGCCGGCACCATCTCGGCCTGGGCCAACGCGCTGCCCGAGCGGCTGACGGCGCGGGCCGCCTGAGCGGGGCGGGGCGGTGTTCGCCGACTACGCGCTGGCCGCGGCGCTGGCCGGGACGCTGCCGGGGCTGGCGGCGTGGCTCGCCGCCCGGCGCTGGGGCCTCGCCGGGGTGCTGGGCGCGCTGGCGCTCTGCGCGGTCGTGGCGCTGGTCGGCTGGCCGCTGACGCGCGAGGTCCGCAGCGGCGACGCCCAGACGCGGCAGGCGGCGCTGATCTTCCTCGTCGCTGTGCCGGGCGTCGTCTCGCTGATCCTCGGCGCCGTCGCCGGGTTCTGGACCGCCCACCGCCGCCGGATCGGCTGAGGCGCCAGCTTTCCCCAAACCCTTTCTTTCTTGACCAAATATCCTCGGGGGGAGGGCGCCCGCACGGGCGCCCCGGGGGCAGACAGCCCCCCGCGCCGACCCCGCCCGCCCGCGAGGCGCTTGTCACCGCGCCCCGCCTCGCCTACCCCCGGACCGAGAGCCAGTCCCCGCGAGGCCCCCGCCATGACCCTCATCCCCACCCCCCGCGGCACGTTGACCGCCGACCGCCCGCTCGCCGACCTGACCTGGCTGCGCGTCGGGGGGCCGGCCGACTGGCTGTTCCAGCCTGCCGACCGCGACGACCTGGCCGCGTTCCTCGCCGCGCTGCCCGCCGAGGTGCCGGTCTTCCCGATGGGCGTCGGGTCGAACCTCATCGTCCGCGACGGCGGCATCCGCGGCGTGGTGATCCGCCTCGGCCGCGGATTCAACGACGTCACCATCGAGGGCGACCGCGTGATCGCAGGCGCCGCCGCCCTCGACGCCCATGTGGCGCGCCGCGCGGCCGAGGCGGGGCGCGACCTGACCTTCCTGCGGACCATCCCCGGCAGCATCGGCGGGGCGATCCGCATGAACGCGGGCTGCTATGGCAGCTACATCGCCGACCACCTGATCGAGGCCGAGGTCGTGGCCCGCGACGGCGCGGTGCTGACGCTCACCCCCGACGAGCTGCAGTTCGACTATCGCCACAGCCACCTGCCCGAGGGCTGGGTCCTGACCCGCGCCAGCTTCCGCGCCGAGGCGGGCGACCCGGCTGCGCTGGTCGCGCGGATGCAGGACCAGCTTGCCCGCCGCGACGCGACCCAGCCCACGCGCGACCGCAGCGCCGGCTCGACCTTCCGCAACCCGGCCGGGTTCAGCTCGACGGGTCGGGCCGACGACGTCCACGACCTCAAGGCGTGGAAGCTGATCGAAGAGGCGGGGCTGCGCGGCCACCGACTCGGCGGCGCGCAGATGAGTGAGAAGCACCCCAATTTCCTGATCAACACCGGCGACGCCTCGGCGGCGGAGCTTGAGGCGCTGGGCGAACTGGTGCGGGCGCGGGTGCGCGCGATGGCCGGGCTCGACCTCACGTGGGAGGTCATCCGCGTGGGCGAGCCGGCCGACTCGGAGGCGCCCGCCGCCTGAGGCGCCGCGCGCTGGCGGGGCGCGCGGGGCGATTGGGCGCTGAGGTTCGGGACAGGCTCGTGAGAGCGTCACCGACGACCCCCCGGCCCTGAAGCCAACGCGAGCCTCACCCCGCCCCGCAGTCCCGCGCCGAGGGGCGACAATCTGCCTCTCACCCGCGCGTTGCGACGGAAAGACCCTTTTCCCGCGCACGGGCTTGTGAGTATCATGCCGGGCAAGGCCGACACCCCCGCGAAGGGGGCGCGGTCGGGGCAACGTCCCCGGAAAACCAGTCCCGGACAACCGGGCGAAAGGCAGATGTGGCGGGCAGGTCGAGCAGGACAGCCCACACCGTAGCGGTCCTGATGGGCGGCCCCTCGGCAGAGCACGAGGTGTCGCTGTCCACGGGGCGCGAATGCGCCGAGGCGCTGCGGGTGGCGGGATTTGAGGTGGTCGAGGTCACGCTCGGCCGCGGCGATGCGGCTGGCGCGTCGGTCGCCGGACCGGGCGACCGGGGCGGGGCCGAACTGGCCCGGCAGCTCTCCGAGCGGCGCCCCGACGTGGTCTTCAACGCGCTCCACGGCCGCTACGGCGAGGATGGCTGCGTGCAGGGGCTGCTCGAATGGCTCGGGCTGCCCTACACCCATTCCGGCGTGCTCGCCTCGGCCCTGGCGATGGACAAGACCCGCGCCAAGCACGCCTTCCGCGAGGCCGGGCTGCCGATCGTGGCCAGCGTCATCGCCGACCGCGACGACGTGCGCGCGGGCCACGTCATGCCGCCCCCCTATGTGGTCAAGCCGAACGACGAAGGCTCGTCGGTCGGCGTCTATATCGTGCACGAGGGCGACCCGGCCCCGGCGCTCTCGGACGCCATGCCCGCGCGGGTGATGGTCGAGGCCTATGCGCCGGGGCGCGAGATGACCACCACGGTCATGGGCGACCGGGCGCTGGCGGTGACCGAGATCGTCACCGACGGCTGGTACGACTACGACGCGAAATACGCCGAGGGCGGCTCGCGCCACGTCATCCCGGCGGCGATCCCGGCCGAGATCACCGCGGCCTGCCTCGACTACGCGCTGCGCGCACACCGGGCGCTTGGCTGCCGCGGGCTCTCGCGCACCGACTTCCGCTGGGACGAATCGCGCGGCGTGGACGGTCTGGTGCTGCTTGAGACGAACACCCAGCCGGGGATGACGCCGACCTCGCTCGCCCCCGAGCAGGCCGCCCATGCGGGCATCGCCTTCCCCGATCTGTGCCGCTGGATGGTGGAGGACGCGCTGTGCAGGGACTGACCCGCCCCGGACCGATGGGCGAGGCTGCCGCCCGCCCGGCCCCCGCCCGGCGCGCCGGCGCCCGCCCCCAGCCCTCCCGCGCCCCGCGGCGTGAGCCGGGGCCGTCGCGGCTGGCTTATCGTCTCAACCGGATGTGGCTCACGCCGCTCTACCGCCGCCTGCTGCGGGTGGGGCTGCCGGCGTTCCTGATCTGCATGATCGGCGGGCTCTACCTCGCCGACGACACCCGCCGGGCGAATCTCTCGGGCGGGCTCACCGCGATGGTCGAGAAGATCCAGTCGCGCGAGGCCTTCATGGTCCACCGGATGGAGATCGAGGGCGCCTCGCCCGCGGTCGACAAGGGGCTGCGCGCCATGCTGCCGGTAACGCTGCCGGCGTCGAGCTTCGACATCGACCTGCCGAAGCTCAGGATGCAGATCCAGATGCTCGACGCGGTCGAGCACGTCGACCTGCGCATCCAGCCGGGCGGCATCCTGTCGGCGGTGGTGACCGAGCGGACGCCCGTGGTCCTCTGGCGCCACGCCCGCGGGATCGAGCTTCTGGACAAGACCGGGCACCGCGTCGCCTCGGTCACCTCGCGCGACCTGCGCCGCGACCTGCCGGTGATCGCCGGTGAGGGGGCCGGGGCGCGGGCGCCCGAGGCCCTGGCGCTGATCGACGCCGCGGGGCCCATCCTGCCGCGGCTGCGCGGGCTTGAGCGGATGGGCGAGCGGCGCTGGGACGTCGTGCTCGACCGCGGGCAGCGGATCATGCTGCCGACCGAAAACCCGCTGCCCGCGCTCGAGGCGGCGCTGGCGATGGAGAAGGCCGACGGGCTTCTGTCCCGCGACGTGGTGGCGGTCGACCTGCGCGACCCGGCCCGCCCGGTGCTGCGGATGGGGCTGACGGCGCAGAACACCGTTCGCCGCGCGCTGGGGATGAACCCGCTCGGCCCCGACGGGGTCGAGATCGAGCCCGAGGAGGGCGCCCGCGTCGGCGCCGCGGCCCCGGCCGGGACCGGCAAGGGCAAGGCGGCGACGGCGGCCAAGGGGCCGGCGAAGGGCAAGGCCACCACCAAGGCCAAGGCCTCGGGCGGCAAGACCGGCAAGGCGGCCGCCGCGCCGGCGCCGAAGGGGCGCGGCTGAGGACAGGCGGCGGCCCCGGTACAAGGGGCCTCGCCGAGAGAGAGAACCGAGGGGCAGGGAGGAACAGGGATGCGCGATCTTTACGAAGCCCAGCGGGCGATGCGGCAGATGCGGCGGCAGGCGATGGCGCGCGGCGTGCTGGCCGTGCTCGACATCGGCACCTCGAAGATCACCTGCATCATCCTGCAGTTCGACGGCCCCGGCCAGTTCCGCGAGACCGACGGCGTCGGCCCGATGGCCGGGCAGTCCTCGTTCCGCGTCATCGGCCAGTTCACCACCCAGTCGCGCGGCGTCCGCTACGGCGAGATCGAGACGATGGCCGAGACCGAGCGCTGCGTCCGCCACGCCGTGTCCGCGGCGCAGAAACAGGCGGGCGTGCGGGTCGATCACGTCATCGCCACGCTGTCGGGCGGGCGCCCTTCGTCCTACGGGCTGGCGGGCGAGATTGCGCTCAAGTCCGGCAAGGTGACCGAGCCGGACGTGGGCGCGGCCATCGCCGCCTGCGACGCGCCCGATTTCGGCCGCAACCGCGAGGTGCTGCACGCCCAGCCGGTCAACTTCGCCGTGGACGCGCGCTCGGGCCTGTCGGACCCCCGCGACATCGTGGGCAACCGGCTGGCGGTGGACATGCACGTGCTGACGCTGGACGGCTCGACGGCCTCGAACCTCGTCCACTGCATCCGCCGCTGCGACCTGGAACTCGCGGGCGTGGGATCGGCCGCCTATGCCGCCGGCCGCGCGGCGCTGGTGGAGGACGAGCAGGAACTCGGCGCCGCCTGCATCGACATGGGCGGCGGCGTCACCGGCGTGTCGCTGTTTCTCAAGAAGCACATGATCTTTGCCGACGCGGTGCGGATGGGCGGCGATCTGGTGACGCGCGACATCAGCCAGGGGCTGCGAGTGCCGATGGCGACGGCGGAATGGCTCAAGACCCGGCACGGCGGGCTCGAGGCCACGGGCCGCGACGACCGCGAGATGATCGACGTGACCAACGTGCCGGGGGCGGGCATGGCCGAGGACTGGAACGGCGAGCGCCGGTCCGTCAGCCGCGCCGACCTGATCGGGATCATGCGCCCGCGGGTCGAAGAGATCCTCGACGAGGTCCGGGGCGTGCTGGATGCCGCGGGATTCGACCAGATGCCCTCGCGGCAGGTGGTGCTGACCGGGGGCGCGAGCCAGATCCCCGGGCTCGACACGCTGGCCGCGCGCATCCTTGGACAGAACGTCCGGGTGGGGCGGCCGCTGCGCATCCACGGGCTGGCGCAGCAGCACACCGCGCCCTGCCACGCGGCGACGGTCGGCCTCGCGCTGCACGCGGCCAACCCGCAGGACGAGTGGTGGGACTTCGAGATGCCGGTGGAGCGGGGCGGGGTGACGGGCCTCAAGCGGGCCTATCGCTGGTTCCGCAACAACTGGTGACCGCAACCGGTGACCGCCCGGCCGCCCTGAACCACCACGGTTAGGGGTTTCGGCAACATACCGCTGATCGACCGGGCCGGGCACGGCATATTTTGTGGATATCTGCGGATTTCCCCATGACGCTTGGCGCGAATCTGGCTAGGCTGCACGGGGATACAGGGGATTCGACCGGGCGCCCAACGACCCGGCAACCAGAAACGGAAGGGCAGGCGGCGATGAATCTGAACCTGATGATGACCGACGACCAGGAGCTGCGTCCGCGCATCACCGTCTTCGGTGTCGGCGGCGCGGGCGGCAACGCGGTCAACAACATGATCGAGAAGCGGCTCGACGGGGTCGAGTTCGTGGTGGCCAACACCGACGCGCAGGCGCTGGCGCAAAGCCGCGCCGAAAGCCGCGTCCAGCTTGGGCCCAAGGTGACCGAGGGGCTGGGCGCGGGCGCCAAGCCCTCGATCGGCGCCAAGGCCGCCGAAGAGACCATCGAGGATATCGTCGATCACCTGATGGGCGCGCACATGTGCTTCATCACCGCCGGCATGGGCGGCGGCACCGGCACCGGCGCCGCCCCGATCATCGCCCAGGCCGCGCGCGAGATGGGCATCCTGACCGTCGGCGTCGTGACCAAGCCCTTCCAGTTCGAGGGCTCGAAGCGGATGCGGCAGGCCGACGAGGGCGTCGAGGCGCTGCAGAAGGTCGTCGACACCCTGATCATCATCCCGAACCAGAACCTGTTCCGCATCGCCAACGAAAAGACCACCTTCACCGAGGCCTTCGCCATGGCCGACGACGTCCTCTACCAGGGCGTCAAGGGCGTGACCGACCTGATGGTGCGGCCGGGCCTGATCAACCTCGACTTCGCCGACGTGCGCGCGGTGATGGACGAGATGGGCAAGGCGATGATGGGCACCGGCGAGGCGACTGGCGACAACCGCGCCGTCGAGGCGGCCGAGAAGGCCATCGCCAACCCGCTGCTGGACGAGATCAGCCTCAACGGCGCCAAGGGCGTGCTCATCAACATCACCGGCGGCCACGACCTCACACTGTTCGAGATGGACGAGGCGGCCGAGAAGATCCGCGAGAAGGTCGACCCCGAGGCCAACATCATCGTCGGCTCGACGCTCGACCCCGAGCTCGAGGGCACGGTGCGGGTGTCGGTCGTGGCGACCGGCATCGACCTCGCTGCGGCAGCCGCCGCCGAGCCGCCGGCCCCGCGCCGCGGCCTGCGCGAGCCGCTGACCCAGCACCCGGCGGTGGCGCAGAAGCCCGCCACCAGCGCCGACGAGGATGACGCGGTGCCCGCCCGCCGCACCCCGGTCATCGAGGCGCCGGTCGCCCGCGCCCCGCTGGACGAGGCGCTGCCCGAGCCGGCCTATCGCCCCGCCGAGCCGCGCCCCGAGCCGCGTTATGACGCGCTGCGCGAGGAAGAGCGCGCCGAGAGCCGCGCCGAGACCCGGCCCGAGCCGCGCATCGACCCGCGCAGCTACGACCGCCGCCTGAGCGACGACCCGAGCGGCTACACCGCGCCGGTGCGCCCGCAGGGTGGCCGCGGCCAGCCCTCGGCCGAAGCCGCCGCCCGGATCGAGCGCATCCGCGCCCGCGCCGACGAGTCGCCGCGCCGCCCCGCC
>NZ_JBHMQU010000006.1:0-9942 GCF_042435015.1 Paracoccus panacisoli
GTGGCGGGCGCCGCGGCGCCCTCTGCCGCGACGGGCGCCTCCGGCGCGGGCGCCGAGCCTGCGGTGCCGAGCGCCTCGGCCAGCGCATCGCCCAGGGGATCGCCCGAGCCGACTGTCGCGCCCGGGGTGCCCGGCGCGCCGCCCATGTCGCCCTGCACCGGCTGGGCCGCGGCCAGCGCCTCGGCCAGCGCGGCGGCCAGCGGGTCGTCGCTGTCGGCCGACACCACGTCGCTGGCCGCGATGGCGTTCCCGGCCGCGTCGGGGGCGATCACCCCCAGCGGCAGCGCCGGCAGGCCCTGGTGGATCTCGGTCATCACCGCCTGCCAGATCTGCGCGGGCAGGCCGCCGCCGGTCACGTCCTTGAGCGGGGTGTTGTCGTCATACCCCATCCAGACGCCGGTCACATACTGCTCGGTGAAGCCGATGAACCACGCGTCGCGGTAGGAGGAGGTCGTGCCGGTCTTGCCCGCCGCCTCGCGCCCCTCGAGCCGGGCGCGGGTGCCGGTGCCGGCCTCGATCACCTGCTTCATCATCCAGATCAGCTCGGACGCGGCCTTGGGCGAGATCACCCGTGTGCCCATCCCGCCGACCTGCCCGATCAGCGGCTTGTCGTCGCCCTTGATCCGCAGCTCGACCAGACCGTAGGGCCGCACCGCCGTGCCGCCGTTGCGGATGCCCGCATAGGCGCCGGTCATCTCGAGCAGGGTCGTCTCGGACACGCCGAGGCCGAGCGAGGGGCCCGAGGCGAGGTCATGGGCGAAGCCGAAATCCTGCGCGATGCGGCGCACGTTGTCGCGGCCCACCGCCTCTTGCAGGCGGATGGTGGCGGTGTTGATCGACTTCGACAGCGCCGTGGTCAGCGTGATCTCGCCCAGGTAGTTGCGGGTATAGTTCTTCGGCGACCACGGTTTCGCGCCCTTGATGCGGAAGGTGATCGGCGCGTCCATGATCCGGTCGTTGGGGGTGAACCCCTGGTCCAGCGCCGCCGCAAAGACGAAGGGCTTGAAGGAGGAACCGGTCTGCCGCTTGGCCTGGGTGGCGCGGTTGAAGCTGCCGGCGAGCCCCGCGGGGTCGCGCCCGCCGATCATCGCGCGCACCGCGCCGTCAGCCGACATGACCACCACCGCGGCCTGTGCCTTGGAGCCCTTGGCGACCTTTTCGTTGAAGATGCGGGCGAGCGCCCGTTCGGCCTGACGCTGCATGGTCTGGTCGAAGGTCGTCTTGATGGTGACGTCCTCGGTTGTCTCGGTGGTCAGGAAGCCGGGGCCGGATTCCATCACCCAGTCGGCGAAATACCCGCCCGCCCGCGCCGCCGCGGCCTTGGACAGCACCGCCGGATGCGCCCGCGCGTCGGCGAACTGCGCGTCGTCCAGATACCCCTGCTCGTGCATCAGCCCGAGGATCAGGTTCGCGCGGTCCTGCGCCCGCTGCAGGTTCGAGGTGGGCGAGAAATAGCTCGGCGCCTTGAGAAGCCCGGCCAGCATCGCCGCCTCGGGGGCGGTCACCTCGGACGCGGACTTGCCGAAATAGCGCTGCGCCGCCGCCTCGAACCCGCGCGCGCCGGCGCCGAGGTAGCTGCGGTTCATGTAGATGTTGAGGATGTCGTCCTTGGAATACTTCGTCTCGAGCGCCAGCGAGTAGGGGATCTCCTTCACCTTGCGCCAGAGCGAGGATTTGCGGCAGTCGGCCTCATAGTCGGCCTCGGACTTCCACTTGATCGGGTCGAACTCCTCGCCCAGGCACAGCAGCTTGCTGACCTGCTGGGTGATGGTCGAGCCGCCGTTCCCCTCAAGCGGGCCGCGCCCCTCGGCCATGTTGATCTTGATGGCGCTGGCGATGCCGCGCGGGCTGATGCCGAGGTGGCCGTAGAAGCGCTTGTCCTCGGTCGCCACGACGGCGTCGCGCAGGATCGGGGCGATCTTGTCGGCGCCGACGGTGTTGTAGGTCTCGCCCCGCCAGGCGAACACCCGGCCGTCGCGGTCGAGCATGGTGACCGAGCCGCGCGCGCGCCCGTCGAAGAGCGCCTGCGCCTCGGGCAGGGTCGAGTAGAAATAGGCGGTGGCGAGGCCGAGGATCAGCACCAGCGTCGCGGCGGTGCGCCAGAACGAGCCCCAGACGATCCGCCAGAAGAGCGAGAAGGCGCCGGTCACGCCGCGGGTGACGACATTGCCGCGCCGCCGCGGCGGCTTCGGCTGGCTGGCCGCGCGGCGCCGCGCCTCTTGCGGGGGCAGGCTGCCGCCGCCGCCACCGCCACCACCGCCGGCCGCGGGGCTTGGGTCGGCATAGCGCTTGTCGGCGGCCACGCGGCGGCCGGTAGGGGCGCGGCCCGAGGGGGGGCGCCGGGGCCCGTCGTTCTGTGGCATGGCCTGTATCCCGTGGCCGTTGAGCGGCCTTTTCTCTGCTGCGTCATACAGCACGGGGCCCGGGTTGAGAACACATCGCTCGGCCTTTGAACCACTCGTGACCTGCCGCCGGATCGGGCAGGACGGTGATTTCCTGCCTGCGCCTTAGGCAGATCGCGGCGCGACGCGGGGGCAGGCGGGGCTGCGGCTGGACGCCATCGCCCGCGCGCGGCGTCAGTCGGTGCAAGGCGATGCCGCAACGCGGCGAGCCGCTGCGACAGCGACGACAGAGATGAGGACGAGACCGATGACCCAGCCCTTGCCCGACGAGATCCTGCCCGACGCGAGGCCGGGGGGCCGCGCCCGCCCCGGTGCCGGCTGGCCCCGGCGCACCGCCTCGACCCTGATGCCTGCCGCCACGCTGCTGGCGCTTGCCGCGGCAAGCCCGGCGCTGGCGCAGGTCGCGGCCGATGCCGTCCCCGCGGCGGCCCCGGTGGTCGAGGCCGCAGCCCCCGTCGCCGACAAGGGCGACACCGCCTGGGTGATGATCTCGGCGATCCTCGTCATGATGATGACGCTGCCGGGCCTCGCGCTCTTCTACGGCGGGCTGGTGCGGTCGCGGAACGTGCTCTCGGTGCTGATGCAGGTGCTGACGGTGTTCGCGGTGATCGCCATCCTGTGGGTGGTATTCGGCTATTCGCTGGCCTTCACCGGCGCAGGCACGGCCGCCGACGCGACCGCGACCACGCCGTTCATCGGCGGGCTGTCCAAGGCGTTCCTCGGCGGGATCACCACCAGCTCGCTGGCCGAGACCTTCTCGGCCGGGGTGTTCATCCCCGAGTTCGCCTTTGCGGTGTTCCAGATGGCCTTCGCCTGCATCGCCGGCGCGCTGATCGTCGGCGCCACCGCCGAGCGGATGAAGTTCGTGGCCATCCTCGCCTTCGTGGTGATCTGGTTCGTCTTCTCGTACCTGCCCATGGCCCACATGGTCTGGTGGTGGGGCGGCCCCTCGGCCTTCGACGCGCCCTCGGGCTTCCTCTTCGGGCACGGCGCGCTCGACTTTGCCGGCGGTACCGTCATCCACATCAACGCCGGCGTCGCGGGCCTCGTCGCGGCGATGGTCGCCGGTCCCCGCATCGGCTACCGCAAGGAGCTGATGGCGCCCCACAACCTGACGCTCACCATGGTCGGCGGCTGCCTGCTGTGGATCGGCTGGTTCGGCTTCAACGCCGGCTCGAACCTCGAGGCGAACGGGCTGACGGCGCTGGCGATCATCAACACCGCCGTCGCCACCGCCGCCGCGGCGCTGGCCTGGGCGGCGGGCGAGTGGGCCATGCGCGGCCACCCGTCGCTGCTGGGCGGCGTCTCGGGCGCGGTCGCGGGCCTCGTGGGCGTCACCCCGGCGGCCGGGTTCGTCGGGCCGATGGGCGCCATCGCCATCGGGCTGGCCGCCGGTCTGATCTGCATGTGGGTCGTCGTCTCGCTCAAGTCGCGGATCGGGATCGACGACAGCCTCGACGTGTTCGGCATCCACGGGGTCGGCGGTATCGTCGGCGCGATCCTGACCGGCGTCTTTGCCGCGCCCTCGCTGGGGGGCACCGGGGTCTATGACTACGCCGCGGGCGCCGTGGCCGAGTTCTCGATGGGGTCGCAGGTCTATGCCCAGGCGCTCGGCGTGGTGATCTGCGTGCTGTGGTCGGGGATCGTGTCGTTCGTGGCGATCCACCTGGTGCGCGTCACCGTCGGGCTGCGCGTCAGCCCCACCGACGAGCGCCAGGGGCTGGACCTCACCACCCACGGCGAGAACGCCTACAACTGACCGCCGGCGGGGGCTTCGCGCCCCCGCACCCCGCGGGGCATTTCCGCCAGACAGAAACGGAATGGGGGGCGTCCCGCGCCCCCCTTTTTCTTCCCTGCCGGACATATCCCGGGGGTGAGGCCCGCACGGGCCGAGGGGGCATCGCCCCCTGTGCGGCGTCAGGCGACCCGCGCCACCACGAAATCCGCCAGCTCGGAGAGGAGGCCGCGCAACTTGCCCTCGGGCAGCGCCTCGAGCGCCGTGCGGGCCCGCGCTGCCCAGCCGAGCGCGTCGGCGCGCGACGCTTCGATGGCGCCGTGGCGGGCGAGAAGCGCCAGCGCCTGTTCCAGATCGCCGTCCCGCTGGTCGCCGCGGGCGATGGTGCGGTCCCAGAAGGCGCGCTCGTCCGCATCGGCGCGGGCAACGGCCTTGATCACCGGCAGGGTCAGCTTGCGCTCGCGGAAATCGTCGCCGGTGTTCTTGCCGATCGTCTCGGTCGCACCGGAATAGTCGAGGATGTCGTCGACGATCTGGAACGCGATCCCCAGCGCGTCGCCGTAATCATAGAGCGCCGCGACCTCGGCCGCCGTTCCGCCCGCGATCACCCCGCCCACCTCGGTCGCGGCCGAGAACAGCGCCGCGGTCTTGCCGCGCACGACCTGCAGATAGATGTCCTCGGTCGTCGCCAGATCCTGCGCCGCGGTCAGTTGCAGCACCTCGCCCTCGGCGATGGTGGCGGCGGCATTGGAAAGGATTTCCATGACCCGCATCGAGCCGGTCTCGGTCATCAACTGGAAGCTGCGGGCGAAGAGGTAATCGCCCACCAGCACCGAGGACTTGTTGTCCCACAGCAGGTTCGCCGTTGGCCGCCCGCGGCGCTGGCGGCTCTCGTCCACCACGTCGTCGTGCAGCAGCGTCGCGGTGTGGATGAACTCGACCGTGGCAGCCAGCAGGTGGTGGTGGCTGCCCTCGTAGCCCAGCAGCCGCGCCGCGGCGAGCGTCAGCAGCGGGCGCACCCGCTTGCCGCCGGCCTCGACCAGATGCGCGGTCACCTCGGGGATGCGGGGGGCGTGGCGGCTCTCCATCCGGGTGCGGATCAGCGCGTTGACCGCCGCCATGTCCGGCGCCAGCACCGCGGCCAGCCGGTCCAGCGGCTTGGAGACGTTCTCGTTCACACCCATGGCGGCATCCTTTTCGTGCGCAGCCCTTGCCACGGCATGGACAGTTTCGCAACCGCGGCCTAGCGTCCGGGGCGATGAAGGAACTGCTGCGCTCGACCGATCCCCTGACCATCGCCCGGGCGCTGGACCTGCTCGAGGGCGAGGGAATCCCCGCCTTCGAGCTTGATCGCCACATGAGCGTGCTCGAGGGGTCGATCGGCATTTTGCCGCGCCGTGTGATGGTGGCCGACCGCGACCACTTCATGGCGAGCGCGATCCTGCGCGACCACGGGATCGGATGAGCGACCCTGCCGGAACCCGCGACGACGCCTTTCTGGGCGGCCGGCTGGTGCTGCGTCAGCCGGCGCGCGGCTATCGCGCCGGGATGGACGCGGTGCTGCTGGCCGCGGCCTGCCCGGCGACACCGGGGGCGCGGGTGCTGGAACTCGGCTGCGGGGCGGGGGTGGCGCTCTTCTGCCTCGGCGCGCGGGTGGGGGGCCTCGCCCTCACCGGGCTCGAGCGGCAGGCGGAGATGGCGGCGCTGGCCCGCCACAACGCCGCAGCCACGGCAACGGACGCGCGGATTCTCTGCGGCGACGTGGCGGCGATGCCCGAGGCGCTGAGGCAGGAGCGATTCGACCACGTCATCATGAACCCGCCGTTCTTCGCCGCCGGCCCCGCGGCGCCCGACCCCACCCGCGCCGCGTCGCGCCACGAGGACACGCCGCTCGGCGTCTGGATCGACGCGGGGCTGCGGCGGCTGGGGCATGGCGGCACGCTGACGGTGATCCACCGGGCCGAGGCGCTGGACCGCATCCTCGTCGCGCTCGGCGGCCGGGCGGGGGGCGTTGCCATCCTGCCCATCGCGGCCCGGGCCGGGGGACCGGCGGGCCGGGTGATCGTGCAGGCCGCCAAGGGCCGCCGCTCACCCCTGCGGCTGCTCGCGCCGCTGGTGCTGCACGCGGCGGACGCGCACGCCGGTGACCGCGAGGACCTGACGCCTGCCGCGCAGGCAGTCCTGCGCCACGCCGCCGCATTGGACATAAAACTGTCGTGATTCGGGTGACAGCCCGTGCGCGATGTGCTGGACTGAACCCAGTCGCCACCAGAACAGGAGATCTTTCATGTCGGTTCAGTCGCACGTCGTCGAATTGCGAAAGAAGCATCAGCACCTGTCGGACGAGGTCGAGCGCGCCCAGCGTCTGCCCGGATCGGACGATCTGGCGATCGCCGCGATGAAGAAGGAAAAGCTGCGACTGAAGGAAGAGATCGAGCGGCTGACCCACTGACCGGGACAGCCGGGGGACGACCCCCAAGATGATGTCGCACGGCGGCCCGCAGAGCACTCTGCGGGCCGTCCGCGTTCAGGGCGCGCGCCGCCGCCGCCCGCCCACGGCCGCTAGCGCCGCGCCTGCAGTGATGAGCGCGGCGGCGATCCCCAGCGTCGCCGACGCCTGCGCCCGCCCGGCTAGAACCAGCCACAGGGTCGAGGCGAGCGGCGCGGCATAGGAGAGCGTGCCGAGCAGTTGGATGTTGCCGCGCTTCACGCCCGCGTCCCAGGCGAAGAAGGCGAGGCCCACCGGCCCCAGCCCCAGCCCCAGCACCGCGAGCCAGCCCGCCGGGGTGGCGGGGGCGGCCGGCGTCTCGAGCGCCAGATGCGCCAGCCCGGCCAGCGCTGCGGTGGCCAGGCAGTTGACCGCCACCGCAGCGGTCGGCACCGCCGCCAGCCGCCGCGAGGCGAGCGAATAGGCCGCCCAGGTCAGCGCGCAGAGAAACGCGAGCCCGTAGCCGGTCAGCACGCCTGCGCCCGCGGCTCCGCGCCCGCTCGGCGCCAGCAGCAGCGCCGCCCCGGCAAAGGCCAGCGCGGCCCCGGCGACATGGGCGGGGCGCAGCCGCTCACCCGGCAGCAACCCCGAGCCGAGGACGATGAACAGCGGCCAGAGATAGGAGATCAGCCCGGCCTCGGCCGGCGGAGCGAGGCGCAGGGCCGAGAAATAGAGCGCGTGAAAGCCGAAGAGCCCGGCGGTGCCGACGACATAGGCCCGCAGCGGGACGCCCGCAAGCACCCCGAACCCCGGCCCCGCCGCGATCCAGCCCAGCCCCGCCAGCCCGGCGATGGCAAAGCTCGCCGCGCAGAGCAGGAAGGGCGGCATTGGCGCTGTGGCGACGGTGAGAAGCGCCAGCCCCGACCAGAGCGCGACGGCGAGGGCGCCGATGAGCGTGGCGCGGGTCGAGGGGAGCATGGGCGGGGCTTTCGGCAGCGGTGACGTGCGGGGCTGCCTGTCTCGCCGCGCGGGGTGCCGTCAAGGGGCCGCGCACAGTCGGCTACGGGAGGGCGATCCGGCAAAGGATCGGCAACGGCGCCGCCAAACCCACCGTCGCCCCGATGGACAGGCCCGCGCCGGCGGACCTGTCCGGGTTCAGCGATCAGCCGAAGAACTGCGCCCCGTTGGCACTGATCGTCGAGCCCGAGATGAAGCCCGCGTCGTCCGAGGCGAGGAACACGACGCAGCGCGCGATCTCTTCCGGCTCGCCCAGGCGGCCGACGGGGATCTGCGGGATGATGCGCTCGTTCAGCACCTTCTCGTCGATGGCGCGCACCATCTCGGTGCCGATGTAGCCCGGGGCGACGACGTTCACCGTGATCCCGGCCCGCGCCCCTTCCTGCGCCAGCGCGCGGGTGAAGCCGATGTCGCCGGCCTTGGCGGCGGAATAGTTGGCCTGGCCCGCCTGGCCCTTCTGGCCGTTCACCGAAGAGATGTTGATGACCCGCCCGAACTTGCGGTCGCGCATCCCGTTCCAGACCCCGTGGGTCATGTTGAAGACGCCGGTGAGGTTGGTGTCGATGACCTCTTTCCACTGCTGCGGGGTCATCTTGTGGAACATCCCGTCGCGGGTGATCCCGGCGTTGTTCACCAGCACGTCGACCGGGCCCAGCTCGGCCTCGACCTGCTTGATGCCCTCGGCGCAGGCGTCGTAGTCGGCGACCGACCACTTGTAGGTCTTGATCCCGGTTTCCTCGGTGAAGGCCTTGGCCGCCTCGTCGTTGCCGGCATAGTTCGCCGCGACCTCATAGCCCGCCTCTTTCAGCGCCTTGGAAATGGCCGCGCCGATCCCGCGCGACCCGCCGGTCACAAGTGCCACTTTCGCCATCGTTATCTCCTCACCCAGATTGTGAAATGCTATTACGTTCAAGACCTACGTTGAGAAAGATTGTTACGCAAGGCCTCCTCGGCGGGGTGGGGCGGCGACGTCACGTGCGGCCGCGCGCAAGGGCTTTTCCGGGCCCGACGCGGCGCCCCGGGTTGCCTGGGGGCTGCGCAAAAAATAGGACGGACGCCGCGCGATCTGCCAGACAGGACCGACCGATGACCGTTGCCCGCTGCCTGCCGCTGCCGATGGCCGCGCTGCTGATGGCCCTGCCCGCCCGGGCGCAGGAGGGGGCGCTGGCCAGCCTGCCGCATGACCTGTCACCCTTGGGGATGTTCCGGCAGGCCGACCCCGTGGTGCAGGGGGTGATGCTGGGCCTCGCGCTCGCCTCGGTCGTCACCTGGACGGTGCTGGTGGTGAAGCTGGCCGAGCTGGCCCGCGCCAGCGCCGCGCTGCGCCGCGGGGCCGCGCGGATCGAGGCGGCCGAGAGCCTGCGCGCGGCCCTCGCCGGGGCCGAGGCGCCCGCGCCCGACGCCCGGATGCTGCGGGCCGCGGCGCGCGAGCTGAACCGCTCGGCCGAAGGCACCGGGTTCGGGCCGGGCGAGGGGGTGCGGGCCCGCGTCGCCTCGCATCTGGCGCAGGTGCAGGCGCGGGCGGGGCGCGAGATGGCGCGCGGCACCGGGCTGCTGGCCACGATCGGGGCGACGGCGCCCTTCGTCGGGCTGTTCGGGACCGTCTGGGGGATCATGAACAGCTTCATCGGCATCTCGCGGGCGCAGACCACCAACCTCGCCGTGGTGGCGCCGGGGATTGCCGAGGCGCTGCTGGCCACCGCGCTGGGCCTCGTTGCCGCGATCCCGGCGGTGGTGATCTACAACGGCTTTGCCCGCGCCATCGGCGGCTACCGCCTGCGGCTGGCCGAGACGGCGGCGGCGGTCGAGCGGCTGGTGAGCCGCGACCTCGACCGCGCCGCCGCGGGCCTTCGGGTCTGAGCCGATGGCGGGCGGGTTCTTCCGGGACGACGACGACCTGCCCGAGGCGCACGAGATCAACGTGACGCCCTTCATCGACGTGATGCTGGTGCTGCTCATCATCTTCATGGTGGCGGCGCCCTTGGCGACGGTGGACGTGGCGGTCGACCTGCCCGCGTCGAACGCGCCGCCCGCGGCCCGGCCCGAGGCGCCGCTGTGGCTGACGGTCGGCCCCGACCTGTCGCTGCGGCTGGGCGAGGCCGCCGTGGCGCCCGAGGCGCTGGGCGCGGCGCTGGACGCGGCCACCGGCGGCGACCGCGACGCGCGGATCTTCCTGCGCGCCGACCGGGTGGTGGCGTACGGCGCGCTGATGGAGGTGATGAACCGCCTGCGCGACGCGGGCTATCTGCGCATCGCGCTCGTGGGTCTGGACAGCGGGGCGCCTGCGCCGTGAGCGGCGCGGTGGTGCGCGGCGGCGCGGGCCTGCGCGCGGGCAGCTGGGCGGCGGCGGCGGCGCTGGA